>NZ_JBSREH010000026.1:0-59018 GCF_055145905.1 Modicisalibacter sp.
CGACATCCCCGCCGAGGACCTCGACGCCCGGGCCCTGAACCTGCTGCGCGAGCGCGGCATCGCCGACAGCGGCGATCACGTCATCCTCACCCGCGGCGATCACATGAACGCCCACGGCGGCACCAACACCATGAAGATTCTCGATATGGAAGCGACGTCATGAGCGTGCAGCGCCCCGCCCGGGACGTTCGGCGCACGCTGCCCGAGCGCAAGCGCATCGCGCTGATCGCTCACGACGGCAAGAAGGAGGAACTGCTGGCCTGGGCCAGACGCTGGCAGGCCACGCTGGCCGCCCACGAACTACTGGGCACCGGCACCACGGCCAGGCGCGTCGCCGACACGCTGGGGCTGCCGGTGGAAGGGCTGATGAGCGGCCCGCTGGGCGGGGACCAGCAGATCGGAGCCCGCATCACCGAGCAGCGCCTCGACCTGCTGATTTTCTTCTGGGACCCGTTCTCGCCAATGCCTCACGACCCGGACGTCAAGGCCCTGCTGCGCCTGGCGGCGCTGTGGAACGTGCCGGTCGCCTGCAACGCGGCGAGCGCAGACTTCATGATCAGCTCGCCCTACGTGGCGGAAAATTACGACGCCAGCATTCCGGATGCCGGCGAGTGGATCGCCTCGCGCACCCGGGACTGACGATCGCGTCAGGCGCGCGGCAGCTCCGGCTTCGCGCGCGCCTTCTCCCGTTCCATCGCGGTTTCACGCGCCGTGCCGAACAGGGCCCTCACCCGCTCCAGCCGCGCCTGACTGCTGGCCGACAGCGGCGCGCTGGCCGCCACGACATGTTCGACGTGGGCCAGCTGCTGGTCGATGGTCTCGACGACATCCCCCTCCAGTAGTGACGGCAAGGCCTCGAGCGCGGCCACCGCGTCGAGCTTGAGCACGAAGAACTGCTCGCGGACCACCGACTTGAAATGCGCCAGGTCGGTGCCCGGTTCGACCTCGGCGCGCGTCGCCTTCAGGCGCTGGAAGTTGCGCTCGTCGGTTGATGGCGCGCCACCCAGCACGAAGATGATGGCGCGGACCACGGCATCATGGCTGCTCCCCTGATCCACCTTGGCGCGCAATTCCGCTCGCCGCTGGGCGATGAAGCGCCGATGCTCCGGCTCGCGACCGGGACGACGATTGGGCACCTCGCCCCGGTCGCCCCCCAGCCCGGCCAGAATCTGCAGCCAGGGTTGCCCATAGACTTCCAGGAATGTCCATTCGATGGCGCGATCGCGCATGTCCCGGTAGGCATCGAGCCCACGCACGATGTTGTCGGACATGACCTGCTCGGCGACTCGCCAGGGGTTGTCGTCACCCACCGGGGCACGATTGGCACGCACGGTATCGGCCAGGACCGGCAGAGGCACCGTCGCCGGGTTGCGATCCGACAGCAGCTTGTAGCCCAGGCGGATCGGATGCATGCGGCGCATCCAGCGTGCGCCTTCCGGGGTCATCCAGGTGCGTATCCACGGCCGCAGATAGCGCTGATAGAGCCCCAGGTTGATCTCGGAGAGGCGCGCCACGGTGGCAAAGCGCCGCTCGTCCTCGTGCAGCGGCTGGACCACGGCCTCGACATCGTCGAGCTCCCGCGGCGTGAACTCGAGCAGGTAGTCGCCGTCGACGCCTCCGGTAGCCGATGTCGGGCGCTCGGTGACCTGGGTCTCGTACAGGCCCGGCGGCAGGATGTCGATGTAGTCCATGTTGGCGGTGAACTCGGCATGCTCCTTGCGCGAGACACTGCCCGAAACGAAGATGCCCAGATGGCCGGTGGTGTCGTGAATGCAGTAGACGATGGTCTGCTCGTTGGCCCGGATATCGTCGGCACTGTCGTAGAGGTCGGAAATCCAGCCCAGCGCCTGGGGCGGTGGCGTGATGTCATCACCGCGAGAACAGAACACCACGATCGGCGAGCGGATGTTGCGCAGGTCGATGCGCCGGCCGTCGCGGGTGAGCAGCTGCGCGGTACTCAGGCGGTTGCCGACGAACAGGTTGTCGACGATGTACTGAATCTCCTCGCCGGCCAGCACCACGTGCCCGCCCCACCAGCGCTCGAACTCCAGATAGCGCTCGGCCTCGCTGTCGATGTTGGCAAACAGGCGATACTGCTTGCTCCACAGGGTGTTGGCCGGGTTGAGCTTCTCGAAGTTCTGCACCAGCCAGGCGCCGTCGAAGTTGCCGGCCCCCAGGTCGCTGGCCAGGGCCGTGACCCAGCTGCCACCGCTCATGCCGCCGGTGTAGCGCATAGGTGCCTTGCCGCGTTCGCCCGCCCAGTAGGACAGCGGCGCACCGGCGATGAGGATCGGTCCGAAGCAGGCAGGCTCCAGGGCGGCCGCCATCATGATCTGCCAGCCGGCCTGGCAGTTGCCGACCACCATGGGGCGTTCCGTGGTCTGCGGATGCCGCTCGATGACGGCACGCAGGAACTGGATTTCCGCCTCGACCACGTCCTCGACGGTCTGGCCGGGCACGGGAAACGGCAGAAAGCCGATGAAGTAGCAGGGGTGCCCGGCTCGCAGGGCCACGCCGATCTCGCTGTCCGGCTTGAAGCCGCCGATCCCTGGCCCGTGTCCGGCACGCGGGTCGATCACCACGAAGGGACGCTGGTCCTCGTCGATCTCGACCCCCTCCGGGGGCAGGATGCGCAGCAGTTCGTAGTTGACCGGCCGCGCCAGCGTCCGGCCGTCGATCAGCAGCTCCGCCTCGAAACCCAGCACCGAGGGGCGCGTCTGCTCCATGTGCTCGAGATACTGATTGCCCCGCTGGCGCATGACATCCAGGTAGAGCACGCTGCGCTCGAGGGTGTCTCGCCAGTAGTCGACGGCGGCCTGGCCCAGCCCCAGGGGGTCCCACAGGGCGGTCAGTGACGTGGCAAGCGAGGCATTGACGGGAAACATGGGTCGACTCCGGAAGTGAGTGCTGCACTGCAAGATAAGCATACGCTTCCCCCGCCGTCGATACAGCCCACCGGCTCTGCAAATTCATGCGCATTTCAGGCGCAGCCGGCGCCGCGCAAGGCACTCTTATGGTGCACTCCCGCAGTCCCAGAGCACCAAACCAGTGCATGGAAAGCATCGTTCTGGTGAGGCCTGACAACAACCCGCTGTTTTTAAATGGAAACAGGATTGGCATGTATCGTGCTTACCAAATGCACGGCGCCCGCGATCAGCCCCGCGACGTGCACCAGGAACCCACATAACGACACGACACGCCATGACCGACACGCCTTCCAGCTCCGACGTCCTGTTCCTGCTCCTCGGTTCCTGCATGGTACTGGCCATGCACGCCGGCTTCGCCTTTCTCGAAGTCGGTACGGTACGCGCCAAGAATCAGGTCAACGCCCTGGTCAAGATCATTACCGACTTCGCCGCCTCGACCGTGGCCTACTTCACGATCGGCCATTTCATCGCCTATGGCTCGGGCTTCTTCGTCAGCGCCCAGACCCTGTCGGCCGACCACGGCTACGGCCTGGTCAAGTTCTTCTTCCTACTGACCTTCGCTGCGGCCATACCGGCGATCATCTCCGGCGGTATCGCCGAGCGGGCCCGCTTCTACCCCCAGTTCACCGCCACGCTGCTGCTGGTCGGGCTGGCCTATCCGTTCTACGAGGGCATCGTCTGGAACGGCAACGCCGGTATCCAGAACTGGCTGACCCAGACCTTCGGCCGCCCCTTCCACGACTTCGCCGGCTCCATGGTGGTGCACGGCTTCGGCGGCTGGATCGCGCTGATGGCGGTACTGGCACTGGGGGCAAGGCGTGGCCGCTACCCTCGCCATGGCGCGGTGGCCGCCCACCCGCCGTCGAGCATCCCCTTCCTGGCCCTGGGCGCCTGGACCCTGACGGTGGGCTGGTTCGGCTTCAACGTCATGTCCGCGCAGACCCTCGACGGCATCAGCGGCCTGGTCGCCGTCAATTCGCTGATGGCGATGGTCGGCGGCATCCTGGCGGCCATGGCGCTGGGCCGCAACGACCCGGGCTTCATCCACAACGGGCCGCTGGCCGGGCTGGTGGCGGTCTGCGCCGGCTCGGACCTGATGCACCCGATCGGCGCCCTGGTGACGGGAGTGGTGGCCGGGGCCCTGTTCGTGTCCCTGTTCACACTCACCCAGAATCGCTGGCGCATCGACGACGTGCTGGGCGTATGGCCGCTGCACGGCATCTGCGGCGCCTGGGGCGGCATCGCCGCGGGCCTGTTCGGCCAGACCTGGCTGGGCGGGCTGGGTGGGGTCAGCCTGGCCTCGCAGCTCATCGGCACGCTGGGCGGCATCCTGCTGGCGGTCGTCGCCGGCGGCATCGTCTACGGCGGACTGAAGCGGCTGGTGGGTATCCGTCTCAGCGAAGAGCAGGAATTCGAGGGCGCCGACCTGGCATTGCACCGGATCAGCGCCACGCCGAATCGTGACTGAACAACCGCCCTTCCGCTCAGGCGGACGGCGGACCCTCGCCGCGCGGCGGGGCTGCCGGCGGCTCGCCCGAGGGCGACTCGAAGACCTCGGGCGGCTCGTCGGCGCCGGCCGACGTGTCACGCTCCGCTGAGCCGCCCGGCGTCGACGCGCCGGGCGCCGTGGCGGTGCCGCGCTGCCGTTCGCGCCATGCCAGGGCGCCCAGTCCGGCCACGGCACCGTACTTGACGGCCTTGCCCAGGGCGCTGCGGCCATGGCGGCTGCTCAACAGCAGCCCCAGCACACCCCCGGTCAGCACGCTGCGCGCATCCAGCCTGCACGCCTGACCACAGCAACGATCGAGCCAGCGGCTCAGCTCATCCTTCGCCTGCCTGTCATCCATGATGATTCTCTCCTTCGCGTCGATGAAGATACGTTTTTCACCCCGCACGGCGTGCGGGGCCATCATGCCCGGACGGCCTCAGCCGCCGTTCACGGTCCTGGCCTCGAGCGCCTCGATCACGTCGCCTCCCAACCCCAGCGAGGCAGCAAGCTGATCGAGCCAGGCCCGCTCCATCGGGTTCTGCACGTCGATGATGGCAACGCTGGCCAGGTACATTTCACGCGCCGCCTGGGGAGAATCAGCGTCCATCGCCAGCTGTTCGGCATCCAGCGGCGCCTGGAGTTGCTCGTCCACCCAGGCCAGCAACGGTGGGTCGGCACCCAGCGCATTGATCTGCTCGACCAGCTGAGTGCGCTCGGCGGCATCGATATGGCCGTCGGCGCGGGCGGCGGCGATCATCGCCTTGAGCAGCGCCATGCTGCGGGCCTCGCGGGCCTCGCCCTGCAACTGCTCCAGTGGCTCGCCGTCGTCGGGCACGGTCGGCTCGGGGGATTCCCGCTCGGCCTGGTGCGACTGCCAGGCGCGCCAGGCCAGCATCCCCAGTCCGGCCAGGGCCCCATACTTGACCGCCTTGCGGCCGGCACGGCGCCCGCGATGGGACCCCAGCAGAATTCCCAGGGCGCTGCCGGGCACCAGCCGGCGTGGATCCGGGCCCCGCCTGCCTCGACTGCCGGCCTGCTGCATCAACTCCTCGAGCACTCCTCTGGCGTTCATGACACGCTCCCGATCCGCCTGAAGATGCTGTCAGCATAGGTGATAGCCGCCAGAGACGAAAAAGCCCGGCATTGATGCCGGGCAACCAAGGGGTGACGAGCATGCCACGTCACTCGATCTCGATCAGTACCTCGCCGGGCGTGACACGATCGCCGCGCGACACGTGCACGGCCTTGACGCTGCCGGCGACCCGGGCATGCACCTCGGTTTCCATCTTCATCGCCTCGGTGATCAGCACGGCCTGCCCTTCCTCGACGCGGTCGCCCGCCGCGACCAGCACGTCGACGATGTTGCCGGGCATCGAGGTGGTCACGTGACCGGGCGCGGAGGCCTTGGCACGCCCCGACTCGCCGCCGCCGACATAATCGTCCTTGGCCTCGAAGACCACTTCCTCGGGCATGCCGTCCAGGGTCAGGTAGACCTGGCGCTTGCCGCCGGTGCGCCCCACCCCGGTGATCTGCACTTCGTAGGACTCGCCGTGCACGTCGATGACGAACTCGGTGGGCACGCCCTCGGTCACCGGTCGCTTGGCCGGCTCGGCGCTGGGCAGCGGTTCGGGCGCCAGGGTGCCGTCGCGGCGACCCTGCAGGTAGTCGCGTCCCAGGTCGGGGAACATGGCGAAGGTCAGCACATCCTCTTCGCTTTCGGCCAGCTCGCCGATCTCGCCGGTCAGGCGCGTCATCTCGGGCGACAGGCTGTCGGCCGGACGCCCCTCCTCGACCGGCTCGTTGCCGATGGCCTGCCGACGAACGGTCTCGTTGACCTCGGCCGGCGGATGGCCATAGCCGCCCAGCAGGTAGCGCTTGACCTCGTTGGTGATGGTCTTGTAGCGCTCGCCGGTCAGCACGTTCATCACCGCCTGGGTGCCGACGATCTGCGAGGTCGGCGTGACCAGCGGCGGGTAGCCGAGGTCGGCACGCACTCGCGGAATCTCGGCAAACACCTCGCGAATCTTGCCCAGCGCGTTCTGTTCCTTGAGCTGGTTGGCGAGATTGGACATCATGCCGCCCGGCACCTGGTTGATCTGTACCGAGACATCCTCGCGGGTGAACTCGCTCTCGAAGGCAGCGTACTTCTTGCGCACCTCGCGGAAGTAGTCGCCCACCTCCTTGAGCGCCTCCAGATCCAGTCCGGTGTCATAGCCGGTCCCCTGCAGGGCGGCGACCATCGATTCGGTGGAAGGATGGCTGGTGCCGCCGGCGAAAGCCGAGTTGCAGGTGTCGATGTGCCGGCAGCCGGCCTCGACCGCCTTGAGCTGGCACAGCGCCGAGAGTCCGGAGGTGGCATGCGCGTGCAACTGGATGGGCACGTCGACGGCCTCGCTCAGCGCGGCGACCAGCTCCTCGGCGGCATACGGCGTGAGCAGCCCGGCCATGTCCTTGATGGCGATGGAATCGGCACCCATCTCGACCAGCCGCCGGGCCTGGTCGACGTACATCGCCAGGGTGTGCACCGGACTGACCGTGTAGCACAGCGTACCTTGGGCGTGCTTGCCGCTGGCCTTGACCGCGCGCATTGCGGTCTCGAGGTTGCGAAGGTCATTGAGCGCGTCGAACACCCGGAAGATGTCGATGCCGTTTTCCGCGGATCGGGCGACGAAGCGCTCCACCACGTCGTCGGCATAATGACGGTAGCCCAGCAGGTTCTGGCCGCGCAGCAGCATCTGCAGCGGCGTGTTGGGCAGCGCGTCCTTCAGTGCGCGCAGCCGCTCCCAGGGGTCCTCCTTGAGAAAGCGCACGCAGGCGTCGAAGGTCGCCCCGCCCCAGACCTCGAGGGAGTGAAAGCCGATGGCGTCCAGCTGCGGACAGATCGGCAGCATGTCCTCGGTACGCATGCGAGTGGCGATCAGTGACTGGTGACCGTCACGCAGCACGACGTCGGTGACGTGGACCCGGTCGGGTTGCTTCGGGCTCATGAATCTCTCCTTATAGTCCGGCGTGGGCGGCGATGGCGGCGGCGATGGCCAGCGCAACCTCTTCGGGGTTGCGCTTCACCGAGTAGTTGAGCAGTTCGGGATGGGCCGGGACAAAACCGGTATCGAACTCGCCGCTGCGGAAGTCGGGATGGCGCAGGATTTCCTGGTAATAAGGCGCGGTGGTCTTGACCCCCTGCAGGCGCATGTCGTTGAGCGCGCGGATGCCCCGGTTCAGGGTTTCCTCCCAGGTCAGCCCCCAGACGATCAGCTTCAGGCACATCGAGTCGAAATACGGCGGAATCGTGTAGCCGGTATAAATCGCCGTGTCGGTGCGCACCCCGGGGCCGCCGGGCGCGTAGTAGCGGGTGATGCGGCCGAACGACGGCAGGAAGTCGTTGCGGGGGTCCTCGGCGTTGATGCGGAACTGGATCGCGTAGCCGTGGTGATGGATGTCCTCCTGACGGAAGGCCAGCTTGAGCCCCGCGGCGATGCGGATCTGCTCGCGGACGATGTCGACCCCGGTGATCGCCTCGGTAATGGTGTGCTCCACCTGAACCCGGGTGTTCATCTCCATGAAGTAGATCTCGTTGCCCTTGACGAGGAACTCCACGGTGCCGGCGTTCTCGTAGCCCACCGCCTTGGCGGCGCGCACCGCCAGCTCGCCGACATAGGCGCGCTGCTCGGGGGTCAGCTGCGGGCTGGGGGCAATCTCGATGAGCTTCTGGTTGCGGCGCTGGATCGAGCAGTCGCGCTCGAACAGGTGAATGACGTGGCCGTGGCGGTCGGCGAGGATCTGCACCTCGATGTGGTGCGGCTCGACCACACACTTCTCCATGAACACGTCGGCGCTGCCGAAGGCCTTGGTGGCTTCGGAGATCACCCGCTCCCAGGCCTGTTCGAGCTGCCGGGCATCGTCGCAGCGACGGATGCCGCGCCCGCCGCCACCCGAGGTGGCCTTGAGCATCACCGGGTAGCCGATCTCGTCGGCCAGGGCGAGCGCCGCCTCGCAGCTTTCCAGGTTGCCCTCCGAACCGGGCGTCACCGGCACCCCGGCCTCGCGCATCGCCGAACGCGCCGCGGTCTTGTCGCCCATCCGCGCGATCACCGCGGCATCCGGGCCGACGAAGGCGATCCCTGCCTCGGCGCAGATGCGCGCCAGGTCGGCATTCTCGGACAGGAAGCCGTAGCCGGGATGAATGGCGTCACAGCCCGTCTCGCGGGCCAGGTCGACGATGCGGCGCGGGTCGAGATAGCCCGCCAGGGGGTCGTCGCCGACGAAGTGGGCCTCGTCGGCGCGCTTGACATGCAGCGCGAAGCGATCCGGCTCAGTATAGATGGCGACGGAACGGATCCCCATTTCGGCACAGGCGCGCACGATCCGTACGGCAATCTCGCCGCGGTTGGCGATCAACAGTTTCCGGAACACAGGCTGTCCTCCAGGGTTGCGTCCACGACGGGCATGCGAAAAACTCAAGGGTGGCTTGTCCGTTGCCTCGGCCGTGTTGGGTGTGGCTTTTACGCTACCCCGGGCAAACACCAATAGAAAAATTGATATTTTTTTGCCAACCTATAAGGTAGCGCTTATACCTGTAACGGAAACCACCATGTCGCGCCCGCACCTGCTCAACAGACTGACCTTTCGCCAGCTTCAGGTCTTTCAGGCCGTTCACCGCCAGCAATCCTATTCGCGCGCGGCCGAGCAACTGGGGCTCACCCAGCCCGCGGTCAGCGCCCAGATCCGTCAGCTGGAACAGGCTCTCGAGCAGCCGCTGTTCAAGTACGCCGGCAAGACCCTGCACGTGCTGCCCGCCGCCGACGCTCTGGCGGCCACCGTGCAGTCGATCTTCGGCCAGGTCTCGAGCCTGCAGATGGAACTGTCCGAACTGGCCGGCACGATCCGCGGCGAGCTCAATCTCACGGCAGTCTCCACCGCCCAGTATGTGGTGCCGCACATCCTGGCGCGTTTCCGTGCCCGCTATCCGGAAGTCCACATCCGACTGCGGGTGTGCAATCGCGGTCAGGCACTGGAGCGTCTCGCCGAGCGACGCGACGACCTGGTGATCATGGGCATGGTGCCCGACGACGCCAACCTGGCCTTCATGCCGATTCTCGACAACGAGATGATTCCCATCGTCTGGCCCGGGCATCCCTTGCTCACCGCCACGCAGCCCACGCTGGAAGACTTCACGCGCCATTACGTGCTGATGCGCGAACCCGGCTCCGGCACGCGCACCGCCTTCGAGGAGTTCGTCGCGCGCGAGCGTGTCTCCCTGGCGCACACGCTGGAAATGGGCACCAACGAGGCGATCAAGCAGGGCGTGATGGCCCATCTCGGCGTGGCGGTGCTGCCGCGCCTGGCGGTTCAGCTCGAGCTGGCCTCGGGGCTGCTCGCCTCCCCCGACCTGCCCGGCTTTCCGCTCAAGCGCTCCTGGTGCACGGTCTACCCCAAGGACCGCTACCCGACCCCGGTCACCGAGCTGTTCATGCGTTTCGTGCGCGAACTGCTGCCGGAGCTCAACGCCCATTTCAAGGCACCGATCGAGCCCGCCCCCGGGCCCAGCTTCGTGTGCCTGCCGATGGTCGACGCCTGAGCGCCGCGCCGGCAGGGCAATCGCAGTTGGCTTCGACGAGGGCGCCGGGGGCAGACTGGAGGGGAGGTCCGATGCCAGGGATGGCATCGGTAGCGCCCAGGGAAGGGTCTACAGCGCCTCCTCGCAAGCCTGCCGCCGGCTCAGCCCGAGCCATGTTTCAGCTATCGGCAATAGCCCTGGCCAGGCCGGCGCTCGCTGTCCAGAACCGGGCCTCGTGTGGTATGTTGAGGCCATCGATCCACGCATCATCCGTCATGCCCGGCCGCCCGGAACCGCCATTCGGCGCAGCGCCCATGCCCCCGCGGCAGTGCCGGCGTTCCGGCGCCAGCGGCCGGCTTGCAGAGAGGCTCAAGAACCATGAGCGACACCCCCTCCCAGCGCGTCACCAGCGGCAAGAAATACCGCAACGATCACGGCATCGCCGCCATCAAGGATGGCATGAAGTCTCGCAACCAGAGCGAAGGCGGTGGCGTCGGCGGGCGCAAGCCCCAGTGGCTGCGCGCCCAGATTCCCGGCGGCGGGCGTTTCGACGCCGTGAAGCGCAACGTCGCCGAACACCGGCTGAGCACCGTCTGCGCCGAGTCGCACTGCCCCAACATGGGCGAATGCTGGAGCAACGGCACCGCCACCATCATGCTGATGGGCTCGGTGTGCACCCGGGCCTGCCGTTTCTGCGCCGTCGACACCGGCAACCCGCGCGGCTGGCTCGATGCCGAGGAACCGGCCAACACCGCCAAGTCGGTGGAGCTGATGGGGCTACGCTACGTGGTCCTCACCTCGGTGGACCGCGATGACCTGCCGGACGGGGGCGCCAGCCACTACGCCGCGTGCATCCGGGCCATCAAGGCACGCACCCCCGAGGTCGCCGTGGAAGCGCTGACCCCGGACTTCGACGGCACGCCCAGCGCCATCGAACAGGTCGTCGACTCCGGCCTCGAAGTGTTCGCCCAGAACGTCGAGACCGTGGAACGGCTGACCCAGCGTGTGCGCGACCCGCGCGCCGGCTATCGCAAGACCCTCGACGTCCTCGCTCACGCCAAGCGTCACCGCCCCGAGGTGATCACCAAGACCAGCCTGATGCTGGGCTTGGGCGAAACCGAGGAAGAGATCCTGCAGACCTTCGATGACCTGCGGGCCATCGGCGTCGATATCGTGACATTGGGGCAGTACCTGCAGCCGACGCGCAACCACCTGCCGGTGGAGCGCTGGGTCACCCCCGAGGAGTTCGAACGCTACCGGGTGCTGGGGCTGGAAAAGGGTTTCATGGAAGTGCCCTCGGGTCCGCTGGTGCGTTCCAGCTATCGAGCGGATCGGGTGTTCGAGAAGAACAACCTGGGCCTGGCAGCCCCCGCCGAGGTGCCCGGGCAGTCCTCCGATCCGAACCGCATCGACGCCGTCAACGTCGGCTGAGCGCCGCCCCCACGCATGAAAAAACCCGGCAGCCTGTAAAGGCCGCCGGGTTTTTCATGCCCGCTTTTCCCGCACAGGCTATGCCTCGGCCAGGATTAGCTCACGACCCAGCTCACGGGCCAGACACTCGGCCAAGCGCCCGGCCACCGTATCGACATCCGGGCAGTCATCGATCAGATCGGCAAGCCGCGTCATCGCCATGCCGGCATACCCGCAGGGATTGATGCGCAGGAAGGGCGACAGGTCCCCATCGACGTTGAGGGCCACGCCGTGAAAGCTGCACCCGCGACGGATACGCAGCCCCAGCGAAGCGATCTTGGCCTCGCCCACGTAGACCCCCGGGGCATCGGGGCGTGCCTTTGCCGTCACGCCGTACCCCGCCAGCAGGGCGACGACCGCGTTCTCCAGCGCCGTCACCAGATCGCGCACGCCCAGGCCGGCACGCCGCACATCGAGTAGCGGGTAGAGCACGACCTGACCGGGGCCGTGATAGGTCACCTGACCGCCGCGATCGGTGGCTACCACCGGGATATCGCCGGGCATCAACAGGTGCTCGGGCTTGCCGGCCTGCCCCTGGGTGAACACCGGATCATGCTCGACGAGCCAGAACTGGTCGGGCGTGTCGGCGTCACGCTGGTCGGTGAGCTCGCGCATCGCCTGCCAGACGGGCAGATAGTCGCGCCGCCCGAGGCGCTGCACCTGAACCGGCAGACGGCCGCTGTCGCTCGTCATCACACCACCATGTGCACACGGCCGGTCGCCTTCAGCGAGGCGAACAGCGCCTCGAGCTGGTCATGGCCGGTCGCGGTGATGGTCACGCGAACGGAGCGAAAGCGCCCGTTGCGGCTGTCCACGGCATTGATGGTGGTGCGATCGACGCCCGGGGCATGCTGCTCGACGATCTCGATCACGACTTGCTCGAAGTCCGGCGCGGCATCGCCGACGATCTTAATGGGATAGTCACAGGGGAACTCGACCCGAGGCCGCTCGACCCCGGAGGTCGGCGTCTCGACCCGCAGGTCGCGCAGGGATTTGTCGTTCATGAGGGTCACTCGGTGAAAGCCATTTCCGAGTATTCTACGCAACCTGTACCGGCCGACCAAGGTCGACCGGTACACAGGCCAGGCATGGCGGCCGGCGATCGACCACCGCCGGGCGCGGGTGGCCTCAGAACAGGCCGGTCACGAACAGCACGATCGAATCCCAGATACGCTTGAAGAAGCCGCCCTGCTCCACGCTCTGCAGCGCCACCAGCGGCTGCTCGCGGATCACCTTGCCACCCAGCTTGACCTGCAGCGTGCCCAGCTGCTGACCGGCCTGTACCGGCGCCTTGATGGTCTCCGGAATGTTCAGCTTGGCGGTCATTTCATCACGCCGGCCCTGCGGCACGGTCAGGTAGATGTCCTGGGTCACACCCAGCTTGAGGGCATCGCTCGCCCCGCCCCAGATACGCGGCTGATTGAGTACGGCACCCCGCTGGTAGAGCTTGAAGGTGTCGAAGAAGCGGAAGCCGTAGCTGAGCAGTTTCTGCGACTCCTGGGCGCGGGCCTCGTCGGACTTGGTGCCCATCACCACGGAAATCAGCCGCATGTCGTCCTGCTTGGCGGAAGACACCAGACAGTATCCGGCCTCTTCGGTATGCCCGGTCTTGAGGCCATCGACCGACGCGTCGCGCCACAGCAGGCGGTTGCGATTGGGTTGACGAATACCGTTGTAGGTGAAGTACTTCTCCGAGTAGATCTGGTAATGCTCCGGATAGTCCTGAATGATGTGCTTGGCGAGGGTCGCCAGGTCCCGTGCCGACGAATAGTGTCCGGGACTTGGCAGGCCGGTGGCGTTGGCGAACTGGCTGTTCTGGAGCCCGAGGCGTTGCGCCTGCTGGTTCATCAGCTCGGCGAAGGCCGACTCAGAGCCGGCGATGTACTCGGCCAGCGCGACACTGGCATCATTGCCCGACTGAATGACCACGCCGCGCAGCAAGTCTTCTACGCTGACCTGAGTCCCTTCGCGGATGAACATTCGTGAGCCGCCGGTCTGCCAGGCCTTCTTGCTGATCGTGACCAGATCCTGATCGTTGATATTGCCGTCGTCGATCTCCTTCTCGACGATGTAGGCCGTCATCATCTTGGTCAGACTGGCTGGCGGCAGCCGCTTGTCGGCATTCTGTTCGGCCAGCACCTCGCCGCTGTTGGCATCGATCAGAATCCATGACGAGGCACTGAGGGTCGGCGGCGAGGGGATCATCGGCTCCGGCAGCGTCTGCTGCAGCGCCGAATCGGGCTGGGGAGCCGGATCAGGCTGAGGCGCCGCGTCCTGAGCCTGGGCGGGCTGGGCCGCGATGAACAATACAGTGACGGCGGCAGTCAGCCAATGCCAGGACGGTGTCGGTAAAGCGGGCAATCTCATACGATGTTTCTCGTGGTTTGATTCGACGGAGAGTAATGGTAAAGCGGCTTCAACGCCCAGCGCTCACCGAAAAGGCTTGCGCATAACCCGCCTTACGCAGTTCGCTGCGCAGGCGCTTGAGCGCCGATTGATTGGCGACCGGGCCAACCTGGACCCGGTACAGGCGATCATCGCGAGCGATGCGCACCGGTCGCGCCAGTTGCTGCTGCAATCGTGACTTGAGCCGTTCGGCGCTAGCCGCCGAACTGAGCGCCGCCACTTGCAGATAGATCCGCGATGCTGCGCTGGCCTGCACCGGCTCGGCGACGGGCTGGGGCTGGCCAGCGGCCGGCAGCGCCTTGGCGACGTCACCACCCGCACGAACCGGTGCATCCGGCGCCTTGAGTCGAGTCTCTTCCGGACGCTCCGCAGGCCCTTTTCCCGGCGACGTTTCGCCACTCGCCAAGGCCTTGTCCGCGCCATTCTGACGATACTCGGCCTGCCAGGCGACAGGGTCGATCGCCTCGACCCGCACTTTGCCGGTTCCGTTGCGCAGGATACCCAGACGGGCCGCCGCCGCATAGGACAGATCGATCAGGCGATTGCCCTTGAACGGTCCGCGATCGTTGACTCTGACGATCACCGTACGACCATTATCGAGATTGGTGACCTGCGCATAGGTCGGCAACGGCAGGGTCCGATGCGCCGCCGACATCTTGTACATGTCGTAGGGCTCGCCGCTGGCGGTGTCATACCCCTGGAATTTCTTGCCGTACCAGGAGGCCGTGCCTTCCGCCGCGTAACCTCGCGGATCGGAGAGCACGTGATAGGTCTTGCCCCAGACCCGGTAGGTCGGCCGATTGCCACTCTTGGCCCGCGGCTCGACCCGGGGCACGGCGTCCGGGACCTGCGTGACATCGGGCGGGCTGTCGGGATAGGCATCATCGCGCATGGCATAGCGGCCGCCGTCCCGCCGCCCTCCGTCACCGGCACAACCGGCCAGGATGAGCAACGCGACCAGCGCCGCCGGCAGCCACCACGCACGTTTCATGCCGACGCCTCCAGCGCCTCGCGAATGCGCTCGGCCAGGGTGGCCACCGCCATGGCATAGAGGTGGCTGTGGTTGTAGCGAGTAATGACGTAGAAATTGCGGTAGCCGAGGCGGTAACGGGTCTCGCCGTCGGCCACCTCGAGCGCCAGCGGAATCACCCGGCGACTCGCCGCCAGGCTAGAACCCTGTGCCCGGATGCCGGCGGCGGCCAGCGCATCGACACGCTCATAGGGCGGCTTGGTGCGGTTGAAGGCGATATCGTTGGGCGGTGTGGCCGGCCCCGTCGCCTCGCCGACGATCGGCGCTCCCGCCTGCCAGCCATGCCGGGCGAAGTAGTTGCCGACACTGCCGATGGCGTCGACGGGGTCATGCCACAGATCCCGCTTGCCGTCGTCATCGAAGTCCACGGCATAGGCCTGATAGCTGGTGGGAATGAACTGGGGATAGCCCATCGCCCCGGCATAGGAACCCTCCAGCGAACCCGGGTCGACCGCCTGCTCGCGGGTGATGGTCAAGAAGGCGGCCAGCTCGCCGCGGAAGAACTCACCCCGCGACGGGTGGCGAAAGGCCAGCGTGGCCAGCGAATCGAGCACGCGATGGCTGCCCGTATGGCGTCCATAGTAGGTTTCCACGCCGATGATCGCGGCAATCACCTCGGGCGCGACGCCGTAGGTCTTGCGGGCCCGCTCGAAGGCATCGCGATGGGCGCGCACGAAGTCGGCACCCGCCTGGATGCGTTCCGGCTGAATGAAGATGTCACGATACTCGTCCCAGCGCAGATGGCGCTCGGGCGCCTTCGACATCGCGTCGAGCACGCCCTGGCGATACGCCGCCTGCTTCAGGGCCTTTTCCAGCCAGCCACGATCGGCGCCGGAGGCCACCTGAGCATCGACCCAGCGCGCGACGGCCGGGTGCGTGCCCGGATCGAATGTCTCGTCGGCGCCCACCGCCGGCAGGGCCGCCAGCAGACCCAGGCCGCCCAGTACGCCTGCCCGCAGCGCGCGTTGTCGACGCTCCAGCCACTTCCTCATTGTCGTCGAATCTCCCTGTTGGCCGATGGACATCCCCGCGGGGATCGCAAATCAGCGCGGCAACAGCCGCCGGTGCCCGTGAATCGCCATGAGAATACCGAAGCCGGTCAGCAACGTCACGCTGGAGGTCCCGCCGTAGCTGACCAGCGGCAGCGGCACGCCGACGATCGGCAGAATGCCGCTGACCATGCCGATGTTGACGAACACATAGATGAAAAAGGTCAGGATGAGGCTGCCGCCGACCAGCCGACCGAAGGTGTCGTGCGCCTGGTTCGCCATCACCAGGCCACGGCCGACGATCAGCAGATAGAGGGTCAGGAAAGCCAGCATACCGATCAATCCCAGCTCCTCGCCGAGTACCGCGACGATGAAATCGGTGTGGCGCTCGGGCAGAAACTCCAGCTGCGACTGGGTGCCCATCGTCCAGCCCTTGCCGAAAATGCCGCCGCTGCCGATGGCCGTGGTCGACTGGATGATGTTCCAGCCCGAACCCAGCGGATCGCTTTCCGGGTTCAGGAAGGTCAGCACGCGCTGACGCTGGTAGTCGTGCATGTTCATCCACAGCAGCGGCAGCGCCGATCCGGCCAGTGCGCCCAGCACGGCGACGATGCGCCAGGAGATACCAGCCAGCAGCACCACGAACACGCCCGAGGCCGCTACCAGCAGCGAAGTCCCCAGATCGGGCTGCCGGGCGATCAGCAGTACCGGGACGGCGATGATCACGGCGCACACCAGCAGGTCCGGCAGGCTCGGCGGCAGCGCCCGGCGATGGAGGTAGGCGGCGATCATCATCGGCATCGCCACCTTCATCAGTTCGGAGGGCTGGAAGCGGATCACTCCGGGAATCACCAGCCAGCGCTGCGCGCCCATGCCGATATCCCCCATCAGCTCGACGGCGATCAGCATCAGCAGCCCGGCCCCGTAGGCCACCGGCGACCAGCGACACAGCGTCTTCGGCGAGAACTGGGCCACGACCACCATCGCCGTGAGCGCCACCCCGAGGCGCATCGCCTGGGCTTCCACCACCGATAGGCGCTGACCGCTGGCGCTGTAGAGCACCACCAGCCCACCGCCCAGCAGCAGCAGCAGAAAGGCACATAGCCAGGGATCGAGATGAATACGCGTCCACAGCGTCACCCGACGCTTGACGCGGGCGTTGCGCGGATAGTGAAGAAGGGCCGAATCACGGAGTCGCATGGGTCCCTCGCTCGCGGATTTCCGCCGCGGCCTTGTCCAACGCGTTGTCGTCGGGCAGCAGCCAGGCATCGGTGATCGCCCGCGCCAGCGGCGCGGCATGGGAGCTGCCGCCGCCGGCGTTTTCCACCACCACGGCCACCGCGATCTGCGGGTCGTCGATCGGCGCAAAGGCGGTGAACAGGGCGTGGTCGTGCAGGCGATTCTCGAGCTCGTCGGCGTTGTAGCGCTCATCGTTGTCCAGCGTGAAGACCTGCGCCGTGCCCGACTTGCCGGCCATGCGGTACTCGAGCCCGGCACCGACACGCCGCGCGGTGCCCTCGCTGCCGCTCATCACCCGCCCCATGGCGTCGCGGACCAGATCCCACCACTTGTCGTCGAGCTCGATATCGGGCTTGGCGGGCGGCGGCTTGACCGGCTCGTCGCCGATCCGCTTGGCCAGGTGCGGCGTTACCCACTTGCCGCGATTGGCGAGTACCGACAGCGCCGTGGCCATCTGCAGCGGCGTGGCCAGCCAGTACCCCTGGCCGATGCCGACCGAAAGGGTCTCGCCGGGGAACCACACCTGCCCCTTGCGCTCGCGCTTCCACTCCCTTGACGGCATCAGCCCCTTCGAGGCGCCGTAGACGTCGTAGCTGGTATCCTCGCCGAAGCCGAAGCGGTGCATGAAGGCCGACAACCGATCGATACCCAGCTCATGGGCCAGGCGATAGAAGTAGGTGTCGTTGGACACCTCGATGGCCCGGCGCATGTCGACACGCCCATGCCCCCAGCGCAGCCAGTTGTGATAACGCCGGTCGAAGCCCGGCAGCTTGTAGTACCCGGGGTCGAAGATCGTCTTGTCGGGTGAGATCACCTCATTGGCCAGACCGGCCAGCGCCATGTAGGGCTTGACCGTCGAGGCCGGCGGATACTGGCCGCGCGCCGCCCGGTTGTAGAGCGGCAGGTCGAGGTCGTTGCGCAGGGCGCGGTAATCCTTGCGGCTGATGCCGGTGACGAACAGGTTGGAGTCGAAGCCCGGCGACGACGCCATGGCGAGGATGTCGCCGGTCTTGGGCTGGATGGCGACGATCGCCCCACGCCGGCCGTCCAGCAGATCGTAGGCCAGCTGCTGCAGGCGCTCGTCGATGGTCAGCACGATATCCTTGCCGGGCACCGGATCGGTGCGCCCGATCTCCTTGACCACCCGCCCCCGCGCGTTGGCCTCGACCTGGCGCAAGCCGGCCTTGCCGTGCAGGACCGATTCGTACTGCTTCTCCACCCCGGTCTTGCCGATGAAATGGGTGCCGGCATACTCGCCGCCATCCAGCGCGCGAAGTTCCTCGGCATTGATGCGCCCCACGTAGCCGAGCACATGGGACATGATCTTCGGGTCGGGGTAGTAGCGCAGCAGCTGCGCCTCGACCTCGACCCCCGGAAGACGATAGCGATTGACGGCCAGCCGCGCGATCTGCCGTTCATCCAGCTCGCTCATCAGCAATGCCGGCTGGTAGGGACGCTGCCGCTGGTAGGCCCGTTCGTGAAAGATCTCGGCCTTTTCGGGCGGAAGATCCAGGATATCGACCAGCAGCTCGAGCGTGGCGTCCAGATCATCGACCCGCTCGGGGACGATGGTCAGGTTGTAGGTGGGGCGATTCTCGGCCACCAGCCGCCCGGTGCGGTCATAGATCAGCCCGCGGGTCGGCGGCAGCGGCTCGACACGCACCCGATTGTCCTCGGAGCGCGTGGTGTAGACCTCGTGCTGGACGACCTGAAGATAGACCAGCCGCGCCACCAGCGCGCCGGACATCAGCACCACCAGTGCCGCCGCCAGCAACGAGCGGTTGCGGAAGACGCGCAGCTCCTGCTCGGGATTCTTCAGCGCATCGCGACGTTTACGCATCGCGAACCGCGGATGACGTCAGGCATGGCGAGGTGGCACGCGCTCGGTGTCGGCGATGATGGCTACTACGTGGTGACATCGGTACGTCGTCAGCGGTGATAGGGATGACCAACCAGGAGCGTCCATGCCCGATAGAGCTGCTCGGCGAGGATTAGGCGCACCATGGGATGCGGCAGGGTGAGAGCAGACAGCGACCAGCGCTGGTCGGCCGCCGCCGACAGCCCCGGCTCGAGACCGTCCGGCCCACCCACCAGCAGCGCCACATCGCGCCCGGAATGGCGCCAGTCGTCGGCTTCCCGGGCCAGCCACTCGGTGGACCAGGCCTTGCCGCCGACTTCCAGGGCGACCGTCAGTTCGTCGCCGCGCAGACGATCGCGCATGCGCTGCCCCTCGAGCGCCACGGCCCGGGCCACGTCGGCATTCTTGCCGCGTGCCCCGGGAGTGATCTCGACGATCTCGAGCGCGAAATCCCGCGGCAGTCGCTTGCGGTACTCGTCGACACCGCGCTCGACCCAGTCGGGCATGCGGTTGCCCACGGCGATCAGGCGTACCTTCACGCCCGCCCTCCGCCGACCCGCTCCTCGACGTCGGCGGGCATGTCGGCCCACAGGCGCTCCAGATCGTAGAGTCGACGGGTTTCCGGCATCATCACGTGCACCACCACATCGCCGAGGTCGATCAGCATCCATTCGTCGCCGGCCTTGCCCTCGACCCCCAGAGGGCGCACGCCGGCTTCCTTGGCCTTCTCGACCACGTTGTTGGCCAGCGCCGCCACGTGGCGGGACGATGTCCCGCTGGCCACCAGCATGACATCGGTGACGCTGGTCAGCGCCGAGACGTCGAGTTCGGCGATATCCTGCCCCTTGAGTTCCTCCAGGGCATCGATCGCCAGGGTCTTGAGTGCGTCGGTCTGCATAGCTCCTCGTAAGCAACAGTCTCGTCAGACGACATTCTACCCCGACAGTTCCCGCTAGCGGTAAAGATCGTGCGAACGAATGTAATCCTCCACTGCCCGGGGCAGCAGATAGCGCACGCTGCGGCCTTCGGCCAGCCGCTCGCGCAGGCCCGTCGCCGAGACCGCCATGCGGCTGGGCAGCCGCAGACGCAAGACACCGCCGGCGGGTCGGGCGAACAGCTCGCCGGCGCTGGCCGCCTCGCGCCCCTCGATCAAGCGACTCAGCGCCTCGGGCGGCAGATGCCGGTGGTCGGGGCGATCGATCACCACCACGTGCGCCAGCTCGAACAGCCGCTGCGGGTCGCGCCACTGGTGTAGCTTGAGGAAGGCATCGACGCCCACCGTCATGACCAGCCGCGCCCGCACGCCGTAGTCGCGGCGCAGGGACGCCAGGGTGTCGCCGCTGTAGGACGGCCCCTGACGGCGCAGCTCACGATCATCGGCGACCAGCCCCGGGGTGTCGCCGATGCCCGCCTCGAGCATCGCCAGGCGCTGCGCGGCGTCGACCCCAGGGGCGCAGCGATGCGGCGGCACGTGCGCCGGAATCATGTGGACCCGATCCAGCCCCAGGGCCTCGTGCAACTCCACCGCACTGCGCAGATGGCCGACGTGAACGGGGTCGAAGGTGCCGCCCAGCATGGCGATGCGCGCGGGGCGGCCCGGCGCCTCACTCACGGATCTGGCCGTCGCCGAGCACCACATACTTGCGCGTGGTGAGCCCTTCGAGCCCCACCGGGCCGCGCGCGTGCAACTTGTCCGTGGAGATGCCGATCTCCGCACCGAGACCGTACTCGAAGCCGTCGGCGAAACGGGTCGAGGCATTGACCATCACCGAGCTGGAATCCACCTCGGCCAAAAAGCGCCGCGCCAGCGAATAGGACTCGCTGACGATGGCATCGGTGTGGTGGGACCCGTAGGTCTCGATATGGGCGATCGCCTCGTCGATCCCCTCGACCACACGGACCGCCAGCACCGGCGCCAGGTATTCGGCATGCCAGTCGGCCTCCTCGGCCGGCCTCACGTCGGCCAGCACGCTGCGCGTGCGCTCGCAGCCGCGCAGCTCGACGCCGTGCGCCGCGTAGGCTTCGGCCAGCCGCGGCAGCAGCTCGGCGGCCACCGGCGCGTCGATCAACAGCGTCTCCATGGTGTTGCAGGTGCCGTAGCGCTGCGTCTTGGCATTGACGGCGATGGCCAGGGCCTTGTCCCGGTCGGCCGTGGCATCGACATAGACGTGGCAGACGCCATCGAGGTGCTTGATCACCGGCACCCGCGCTTCCCGGGACACCCGCTCGATCAGCGACTTGCCGCCGCGCGGAATGATCACGTCGACATACTCCGGCATGGCGATCAGCCGGCCCACCGCGGCCCGGTCGGTGGTCGCCACCACCTGCACCGCCGACTCCGGCAGCCCGGCCTCGGCCAGACCGGCGGCAATGCAGTCGGCGATCGCCGCGTTGCTCTCGCTGGCCTCGGAGCCGCCGCGCAGGATGCAGGCGTTGCCGGACTTGAGGCACAGGCTGGCGGCCTCCATCGTCACGTTGGGCCGCGACTCGTAGATGATCCCGATCACCCCCAGCGGCACGCGCATCTGCCCGACCTGAATGCCACTGGGCCGGGCACGCAGGCCGTCGATCTCGCCGACCGGGTCGGGTAGTGCGGCCACCTGATGGAGCCCATCGATCATGGCGTCCAGGCGCTTGTCGTCGAGGGCCAGACGATCGAGCAGCGCCGCATCGAGCCCGCCGGCACGTCCCCGCTCCAGATCACGGGCGTTAGCGGCCAGCAGCGTATCTCGCGACGCCTCGACATGGCGCGCCATTGCCTGCAGCGCGGCATTCTTGCGCCCGGTCGGCAGCCGCCGCAGAGCCACGCTCGCCTGGCGCGCCGCGAGCCCCAGCTGCTGCATGTAGGTTTCCACGTCGGTGATCGCTGAGTGTCGTGACATGCCCGGAAATCTCTCCATAATCGACACGCCGGGCCGGGCCCGGAAGGCCGGGCGGCCGTCGTGATTCAGGAAAAAGTGTCATACGAGTCGTCGCCGGAGGGGCGGGTATCGTACAGTGTCGGCTATTCGAAAAGGAGATCAATACTAAGCCACCATGGAGAGCAAGTTCAAAGCAAGGGACCACCGCCGGCTGATCGTGATCACCGCCGCCACCCTGCTGCTGCTGGCGGCGGGTACACGGGAAACGCCGCTGCGCCTGGGGCTGGTGCTGGCGGCGCCGGGGCTGGTGTGGCTCTGGCACCGTGCCGACGGCCACTGGCGCGTCGCCGAACTGTGGCTGCCGGCCCTGATCGCGGCCCTGCTGAGCCTGGCCCTGCTGGAGGCGCCGCAGCACTATTCGATATGGCTCTGGGGTTGGGTCGGCGTGCTCGCTCTGCCCCAGCCGCTGCCGATGCGCCTGGTCGTCGTGCTGCTGGCGGCACTCGGCTACTGGCAGATACACCCGTTGCTGACGCCCGAGGCACGCCTGCTCGCCGCCCTGGTCCTGATCGCGCTGGGCCTGTTGGCCTGCGGCCAGGCGGTGGCTTTCCAGACGTCGCGGCGCAACGACGACTGGCGCCCCCTGACCCTGCCCGATCTTGCCGTGCATTCACGCCGACAACTGGAACGCGACCTGACCCGCGAAATCGCGCGCACCACTCGCGAAGGCTCCTCCGCCGACCTGCTCCTGCTTCAGGCGCGTCCCGGACAGCTTGCCGAGCTGGCGCGCCTGCTGGACCGGCACACGCGTCGCTACGAAGCCCTTTACCAGTGCGACCGCCGCACCCTGGCCGTCATTTTCATCAGCCGGACTCCGGCGGAGTCCGGCCAACGCCTGGAGCAGCTGTACTCCGCCATGCCGGCCGGGGCCCACCTGCGACTGGCCGGGCTGACGCCGGGGCTGTCGCTGCCCGACCAGATACAGGCCCTCGCGCACCAGACGCAGCCGATTGCCGACGCGGGAGCCCACTGACCATGCGTGGATTCGGCCAGCGCGACTACGAGCGCCTGTTTCTCGCCGTGTATACCGGCGGCATGCTGTTGATCGCCACCCATGCTCTCTGGCACTACCTGATGGGGCATTATGACGCGATCCTGTTGCCGGCCCTGTTGACCCTGCTGCTGGCCGGTGCGCTGTTCGTGCGCCTGGTCAACCCCGGGCTGCAGCGAATGGCGACCTATGCGGTGCTGATCAGCGGTTATCTGCTGACCGCCGCCGAACTCGCGGAGCATGGTGCCCAGGCCTGGTTCTGGCTCGGCGTGCCGCCGGCCCTGACCTTTCTGCTGCTGCCATTGGCACCGGCGGCCCTGCTCAACCTGTCGCTGACGCCGGTCTGGCTGCTGCTGGCCCTCCCGACCGCCACCCTCTGGCAAGCCGGACTGGCCTACCTGGCTCTGATCGGCCTGCTGTCCCTGCCTGCCCGACTGGCGCTGCAGCGCCGTTTCCTGCCGCCGGCCAGCGAGCAGCCGGATGCCCAGTGCCAGGCCCTGTCGCACCATGCCCTGACCCTGCGCTTGGCGGCCGAAGTGGAGCGTGGCCGAGCCCTCAAGTGCCCGCTGGCCGTGCTGGTAATCCATCTGCCCCAGCTGGAAATGGCCGAGGAGCAGTTCGGCAGCCACCTGCTTCAGGCGCTGCTCGATCGCGCCTGCACCACCATCAGGGCCAACTGTCGCCAGCACGACCTGCTCGGCCGGGAGCGTGTCTCGCTGTTCTGGCTATTGCTGCCGGATACCGGCGAGGCCGGCGCGCTGATCGTTCGCGAGCGCCTCCTGCAGGCACTGAACCGCGACGTCTTCGCCGAAACCGGGACCATCCAGGTCCGCATTCGTGGCGAGCACCTGCTGCCCGGCGATACCCTCGAACGCTTCGAACAGCGCCTGACGGCCGCCGGCCTGAAACTTCTGGAACCAAGCCCGTGACTGCAACCGACTGGATCTCGTCGCTCACCCCCTCCCCCGGCTGGCTCTATCTGATATTCCTGCTCATCGCCCTGATCGAGTCGCTGGCCGTGGTCGGTCTGCTGGTGCCCGGGGTGGTCCTGATCACCGCGGCCGCCTCCCTGGCGGGGCATCATGAGCTGTCCATCACCATGGCCCTGCTGGCCGCCGCTGTCGGCGCCGTCATCGGCGACGGCCTGAGCTTCTTGCTGGGCTACCGCTACCGGGATCGCATTCCCACGCTATGGCCGTTCCGGCGCTACCCGGAGTGGCTGTCCCGCGGCGCCCGCTTCTTCCAGCGCCACGGCGTGCTCTCGGTGCTGATCGGACGCTTCGTGGGACCGGTACGCCCGATAGTGCCGCTGATCGCGGGCATGATGCACATGCGCCCGGCGACCTTCCTGTGGTCCAACATCGGCTCGGCGTTGCTCTGGGCGCCGGTCTATGTGCTGCCGGGCTATCTGCTGGGCCGCACCTGGCAGCAACTGCTGGCCCTGCCTCACGACAGCCGGCGCTGGCTGATCCTGCTGGCAGTGCTGGTAGTCGGGTTACTGGTGGCCTTCTCGCTGCTGCGCCGACAGCTCGATCACGACGGCTGGACCTACCGCCGCCTGGCCGCCTTCGCCGGTCGCCACCCGGGCGGGCGCCGGCTGTGGGACGCCCTGACGCCCTCGAGCGCCGATCACGGTGTGCCACTGGCCTCGCTGCTGCTGTTGCTGACCAGCCTGGCCACCCTTTCGGGGTGGACACTGTGGGTGCTCAACCAGGACGGCCCGCTGCCCATGGATCAGCAGCTGCAGGCCCTGCTCGCCGATCTTCAGCACCCGCTGCTCGTCCGGCTGGCCGATATCATGGCCAGAATCGGCGATACCTACGGCGTCATCGCCCTGGTCGCCCCCTGGCTGATCTGGATGGCCGGGCGGCGGCTCGTCGCCCTCGGGCTGCACTGGTTCGCCGCCCTGGGCGGCATCGCCCTGGCCAACACGCTGTTCAAGCATCTGGCAGGGCGCGTGCGGCCGGACATCCCCGACTATCTGGCCGGCTCGTTCTCCTATCCCAGCGCGCATACCTCGACCGCCGTAGTGCTCTACGGCCTCGCCGCGGCCTTCGTCGCCGACGCCCTGCCACCGCGCTACCGGGCCTCGGCCTACTGGCTGGCGGTGCTGATCTGCGTACCCATGGCCCTGTCACGTCTGGTCATCGGCGTACACTGGGTCAGCGACCTGGTCGGCGGTGCGCTGCTGGGGCTGGTGGTCTGCGCCCTCGTGCGCCTGAGCTACCACCGCTTTGCCGAGTGCCGGCCGCCACGCCCGCCGTGGCTACTCCTGCTGCTGGCTTCCACGGCCCTGCTGGCGGCGCGCCTCGCCTGGCTGCCGCATGCCTGACCCGCGGCTGCTCAGCCCAGCGCCAGCCAGGCACCAACCCCCACCATCAGGGTTCCGGCGATACGGTTGAGCAGGCGGACGTTGCCGCCGCGGCTAAGCAGATGGCTGGCCGTGCGCCCGCCGACGGCATAGAGCAGCAGACAGCACAGCTCGATCGACAGGATCATGCCCACCAGCCAGGTCAGCTGCGGCGCCAGCGGCAGGCGGGCATCGAGAAACGGCGGCAACAGCGCGATGAAGAAGGCCCAGCCCTTGGGATTGGCCACGGCGGTGACGAACCCCTGGACGAACAGTTGCCCCCGCGAGACGTCGCGGGCGGCACGGGGCTCATCGGGAATCGCCATGCGCCCGCGCGAGCGCCACATCTGCCAGCCCAACCATGCCAGGTAGAGCCCACCCAACCACTTGAAGATCGAGAACAACGCCGGCTGGCGCAGCATCAGCGTCGCCACCCCGCCGCCGGCGGCGGCGGCCACCAGACCGACGCCCAGCAGCTCGCCGACCATCATCCACAGGGCGCGGCGCACCCCCACCGTCATGCCCAGCACCATCGACAGCGTCATGCACATGCCCGGGGTCAGCGACACCATGAAGAAGGTCGGAATGAAGACCGACAGCAGGGAAAGGTTGATCATCAGGCAGGGTTCCGTGTTGCGAATCCGGGAATCGACAGGCGTGACGGCCGGGCCTACTCCCCCCAGCGCGGCATCAGCGTGTGGGCGATGCCCAGCTGGTTGAGGATGCGCGCGACGATGAAGTCGATCAGGTCGTCGACACTCGTCGGGCGGTGATAGAAGCCGGGCGCCGCTGGCAGCACCACCGCGCCCAGGCGGCTGAGCGCGAGCATGTGCTCCAGGTGGATCGCCGACAGCGGGCTCTCCCGCGGCACCAGCACCAGGCGCCGGCGCTCCTTGAGCGCCACGTCGGCGGCACGCTCGATGAGATTGTTGCTCGCGCCGGTGGCCACCGCCGACAGCGTGCCCGTCGAGCAGGGGCAGATGACCATGGCGCTCGACGCCCCGGACCCCGACGCCACCGGCGCCATCCAGTCCTCGCGGCCGAAGCAGCGGATCTGCCCCGGCCTCGCCCGGCTGCGCTCGATCAGCGCCTCGGCCAGGCGCGCCGGCTGGGCCGGCAGATGCACGTCGGTCTCGGTGGCGATCACCATGTGGGCCGCCTTGGAGATCATCACCCAGACCTCATGGCCGGCCGCGACCAGGCAGTCGATCAGGCGCAGCCCGTACTGGGCCCCGGAGGCCCCGGTCAATGCCACCGTCACCGGCGGCGCGAAGGCCTCGCGCTCAGCCATGGCGCGCCTCCAGCGCGGCCAGCAGCTTCTCGTGGATGCCGCCGAAACCGCCGTTGGACATCACCACCAGCCGATCGCCGGGCCGGGCCTCGTCGACCAGCGCGTCGACCAGCGCCGCGAGGTCGTCGGCCCGCCGCGCCGGCACCGGCGAGGCGGCGACCACCGCGTCCAGCGACCAGTCCAGCCCCGGCGGCTGATACCACCACACGGCATCCGCGTCGGCCACGCTCTCGCCGAGGCGCGCCTTGAGCGTGCCCAGGCGCATGGTGTTGGAGCGCGGCTCGATGACCGCCAGCAGCCGCCCGTTGGGGGTCGCCGCGCGCAGGCCGTGCAGGGTGGCCTGGATGGCCGTGGGATGATGGGCGAAGTCGTCGATCACCTGGATGCCGGCGATCTGGCCGCGCACCTCCTGGCGCCGGCGCGGCGAGGCGAAGCGCGAAAGCGCCGCGCAGCCCCGCGCCAGGTCGACGCCACAGGTCGACGCCGCGGCCAGCGCCCCCAGGGCATTGCGGGCGTTGTGCGCCCCGCTCAGCGACCATTCGACCACGGCATCGTCGTTGCCGTGCAGGACGCGAAAGCGCCCGTCGTCGGCGCGCTCCGAAGCCCAGCGCCAGGCGCTGTCCGCCGCGCTGCCGAAGCGTTCGACCGGCGTCCAGCAGCCCATCGCCAGGACCCGCTCGAGAGCCGGCTCGCCATCGGCGGCCAGCACTCGCCCGTCGCCGGGCACGGTACGCAGCAGGTGATGGAACTGCCGCTCGATGGCCGCCAGGTCGGGGAAGATGTCGGCGTGGTCGAACTCCAGATTGTTGAGCACCACGACATCCGGCCGGTAGTGCACGAACTTGGAACGCTTGTCGAAGAAGGCCGTGTCGTACTCGTCGGCCTCGACCACGAAGGGCGCATCCGGGGCACCGAGTCGCGCCGAAACACCGAAATTGCGCGGCACGCCGCCGATCAGGAATCCGGGGCTGAGTCCGGCGGATTCCAGCAGCCAGGCCAGCAGGCTGGCGGTGGTAGTCTTGCCGTGGGTGCCGGCCACCGCCAGCACGCGCCGCCCGGGCAGGATGTGCTCGGCCAGCCACTGGGGACCCGAGACATAGGGCAGCCGGGCCTCGAGCAGCGCCTCGACCTCGGGGTTGCCGCGGGACAGCGCATTGCCGACCACCACCAGGTCGGGGCGCGGCGAGAGGTTCTCGGCGGCGTAGCCGTCGCACAGGGCGATGCCGGCGGCCTCGAGCTGGGTGCTCATCGGCGGGTAGACGTTGGCATCCGAACCGCTGACCGTCAGCCCCCGCTCGCGGGCGAGCAGGGCCAGGCTGCCCATGAAGGTGCCGCAGATACCAAGGATATGCACGTGCATGACAAGAGTTCCCCGCCGGAGTGAGTCGCCGGGGCGCCGTGCGGGCGCCGCCACAGGCGGGTGAGCCTAGCATGGGGCTCTCGATCGGCGCCACAGGCCGGCCGCCGTGCAGCTGGCGCCGCTTTCGGCTATGATGCACGGTCGTTCCCCCCTCGCAAGCCCAATGACCAGCAGGAGCAAAGGAAGCCCCATGGCCCAGCACAATGCCTTCTATGCCCAGTCCGGTGGCGTCACCGCCGTCATCAACGCCAGTGCCTGCGGCGTGATCGAAGCGTGCCGCCGTCACGACGATCGGATCGGCAAGGTGTATGCCGGACACAACGGCATCATCGGCGCCCTGACGGAAGACCTGATCGACGTCTCCCAGGAATCCGACGAGGCCATCCGTGCCCTGCGCCACACCCCGGGCGGCGCCTTCGGCTCCTGCCGCTACAAGCTCAAGGACATCGAGACCCACCGTGCCCAGTACGAGCGCCTGATCGAGGTCTTCAAGGCCCACGACATCCGCTACTTCTTCTACAACGGCGGCGGCGACAGCGCCGACACCTGCCTCAAGGTCTCCCAGCTCTCCGAGAAGATGGGCTACCCGCTGACCGCCATCCACGTGCCCAAGACGGTCGACAACGACCTGCCGATCACCGACAACTCGCCCGGCTTCGGCAGCGTCGCCAAGTACATCGCCACCTCCACCCGCGAGGCGGCGCTGGACATCGCCTCGATGTGCGCCACCTCGACCAAGGTCTTCGTGCTCGAGGTCATGGGCCGTCACGCCGGCTGGATCGCCGCCGCCGGGGCGCTGGCCGGCAACGGCGAGGGCGAGCCGCCGCACCTGGTGATCTTCCCCGAGGTGGCCTTCGACCGCGGCGCGGTGATGAAGCGTGTCGAGGAGTCGGTCAAGCGCTACGGCTACTGCGTGGTGGTGGTCTCCGAGGGCGCCCGCTACGCGGACGGCACCTTCCTGGCCGACGCCGGCAACACCGATGCCTTCGGCCATCGCCAGCTGGGCGGCGTGGCGCCGACCCTGGCCGGCATGATCAAGCAGGACCTGGGCTACAAGTACCACTGGGCGGTCGCCGACTACCTGCAGCGCGCCGCGCGCCACCTCGCCTCGAAGACCGATGTCGACCAGGCCTATGCCGTGGGCAAGGAGGCGGTGGAGCTGGCACTGGCCGGCAAGAACGCCATGATGCCGGCCATCAAGCGAGTCAGCGACACGCCCTACGAGTGGCGTGTCGAGGCCGCACCGCTGGCCGAGGTCGCCAACAAGGAGAAGTTCATGCCCCGCGACTTCATCCGCGAAGACGGCTTCGGCATCACCCCGGCCTGCCGGCGCTACCTGTCTCCATTGATCCAGGGCGAGGATTTCCCGCCGTTCGAGAACGGCCTGCCCATGGTCGCCTCGCTGAAGCTGGCCAAGGTCGAGCGCAAGCTGCCCACCTTCGAACTGTAAGGCGAAAGCCCCGCCCCATGCTGGCCGGTGGGCGGGGCCGCCGACTCACCGAATCAGCCAGGACAGCACCAGCAGCAGCAACAGGACCCCGGCAACCGCCTGCCAGAGGTTGGCCGGCTCGCGCAGGGCGGGCCGCTCCTCCTCCGCCGAGGCACGGCGCGGGTCGCGCAGGGCCAGCAGGAACTCCGACAGCCGGCGGAAACGCAGTGCACGCTGCGGGTCCAGCGCCCGCTTGAGCGCCTCGTCGAGCGCTGCCGGCACCTCGGGGTTGGCGAGCCGTGCACTGCGATAGTGCATCTGCTCGAGCCCGGTGTGACTGCGCAGCTGATGCGGCGGCTGCGCGTACGGCAGCCCGCCGGTCAGCAACCAGTAGATCACCGACGCCAGCGAGTACTGGTCGCTGCGCCGACCCACTTCTGTGTCCAGGGCATACTCCGGCGCACTATGCTCGCTGAGCCCCACCTCCCGGGCCAGCTCCCGCGCCATGGCATCGTCCTCGCGCCGATGACAGGCACCGAAATGGCCCAGCACCACCCGACCGTGCGGGTCGATCAATATCGTGTCGGGCCTCAACTGTTGAAAGAGCACGTCACGCCGGTGCAGGGCCTGAACCGCCTTGGCCAGTTGGCGGGCAATGTCCAGCCGCTGAACCAAGGTGGCCTGCGGGTGACGGCGCGCCCAGTCGGCGAGCGTCTCGCCGTTCACCGGCTCCGTCAGGTAATAGAGGTAGCGATGGGGACGCCCCACGTCGACACGCCGGGGAATGAACGGCGAGCGCACCCGGTCGATGATCCACTGCTGCAGCAGGAAGTGCTCGAGGTAAGCATTGCGGCTGGACAGTTCGGGGCTCGGCGCACGGAGCACCATCTCGCGCCCGCCGTGGGTATCGCGCACCCGGTAGACCCGCGTCTTGGCGGTACGCGACAGCACCGCCAGCACCTCGAAACCGTCGAGGCGCTCACCCACGCCCAGTTCCGGCGGCACGGGCATGCTGCCGTACACCGGCTCGGGGGCGTCGGGCTCGCGCTCCGGCAGGCGATCGATGCGCACCAGCTGGAAGCAGAACTGCTCGGCATCGTAGCCGCGCGCACCGGCACGCTGCTGGGCGGCCTCGGCCAGCCGCTCGCAGGCCGCGTCCAGGTCGCTGACGTCGGAGCGGATCAGCTGCACGTAGTCGGAAGGCATCAGGGTGCCCCGCACCGCGCGGGTGGTGAACAGGAAGAGGTCGCCCTGCTTCAGCGGCAGCCGGTCATAGTCGATGTCCAGGTTGCCGTCGAGCCCCAGCGCGCGGGACGGGTAACGGTAACCGCCCAGGTCGGTGACGTGGTCGCGCGAGAGCTGCTCGAACTCGGCCCCGCGCAGGCGAAAGACCAGGGTGTCGCCCATGTGGAAGAGATGGGCCTCCGCGCCACGAAAGACGATGGCCGACATCGAGCTGACATAGCTGCCGCCCTCGATGTAGCGGCTCTGGCTGTGGCTCCAGCTGTTGAGCGCCCGCAGTACCCGCGTGGCCGAGTCCTTGACCTCCCAGTGGGCCGGGGTCGAGTAGTAGTCGGTCAGGAAACCGCGCACGCTGAGATCGCCGGCCTGCTTGGCGATCGCGTTGCGCCAGATGGAATCGCTGATCAGCGCACAGACTCCCTTGGCCCCCAGGGCCGCGGCATCCTCGGGCACCAGCACCGACATCGAGCTGCGATGCCGGCGCCGCTCGGGCGCCACGAAGGCCTGGCCATAACTCAAAGACAGCGCTTGTTCCGCCAACCGGGTCTCCTTGCTCGTCACGCGGCGTGACTATCATACACGCTCGCGGTGCATCGGCCATGACGGCGAGGGCCGCCGTCGGGCCGGCATGGCAATCGCCGGATACAGTTCGTATAATCCGGCCAGTCTTTCCGTCATCTAGCCCAACAGCCCAACGCAAGGATTCGACGATGAGCTTCAACCAGATTCCCGCCGGCAAGGATCTCCCCAACGACGTCTATGTGGCGATCGAGATCCCGGCCAATCATGCGCCGATCAAGTACGAGATCGACAAGGATATGGATGCGCTGGTCGTCGACCGCTTCATGGCCACGCCGATGTTCTACCCGGCCAACTACGGCTTCATCCCCAACACCCTGGCCGACGACGGCGACCCGCTCGACGCCCTGGTGGTGACGCCGCACCCGGTCCAGCCCGGCAGCGTGATCCGCGCCCGCCCGGTCGGCGTGCTGAACATGACCGACGAGGCCGGCGAGGACGCCAAGCTGGTCTGCGTGCCGCACAGCAAGCTCACCTCCCTCTACGACGAGGTCGAGGAGGTCACCGACCTGCCCGAGCTGCTGCGCCAGCAGATCGCCCACTTCTTCGAGAACTACAAGGATCTCGAGAAGGGCAAGTGGGTCAAGGTCGAGTCCTGGGACAACGCCGAGGCTGCGCGCAAGGCCATCGAGAAGGCTGTCGCCGCCTACACCAAGCAGTAAGACCGACTCGCGCCACCCCTGACGCCGACGGGCCGCATTCAGCGGCCCGTCGGCGTTTTCAGGCTCCGGCAGGGGGCCGGAAACCGGCGGTCAGTGGTCGCCGGTCTTTTCGGTCGCCTGCGGCGTGGCAGCGTCCGGCGTGGTCGAGGAGGGCGCCGAAGCCTCGCTGCCCTGCGCCCCCGCCGGGGCGGGCGTACCCTGCCCCGGCGCCGCCTGGCCGGCGGCCTCCTCGCCGGCCGCCTGCGGGTCGGCAGCCTTGGCGGGCGTCGGCTCGGGCCGGGAGACCGTGACCTCCTGCACCCGCTGCGCCAGCGAACGCGCCAGCTCGGAGATGGCCTGGGTATGGTTGGCCAGCACCAGCGAGTGATTGGCGAAGAGCCCGAACCCGCTGCCGTTGAGAATCACCGGGCTCCAGACGCGCCGCTGAGCCAGTTCCAGCTCGGCGATCAGCCGTTCCCACAGCTCGCCGGCATCGGCCGAGGCGATGAGGTCGGCATAGTCACGGCGTGTGGCACGCAGCAGCTGCGTGAACCCCCAGGCCTCGCCGCGGGCCGTGTAGAAGACATTGTCGATGCGGAACCAGGGCGTGGCCTCGGGCAGTTCCGCATCACTCACGCCCAGCTCGCGCAGGGCGTCGGGGTCATCGACGTTGGCCAGCAGGTGCTGGGTCTGACGCTGGAAGTGGCGGGCCGAGGCATTCAGCCACGCCGCCAGCGGCTTGCCATCGCCGACGAAGCCGGACACCGTCGACTGGTCAAGCGCATCCTGATAGCCCTGCAACGCGCCGACCGCCTTGGCGTAGCGTCGCTCCGCGCCGGGATACAGCCAGTCGCCACGGTCGGCGTTCAGCGCCGCCTGCGCGTCTTCCAGCGCGGCCGGCGCCTGCCCGCTCAGGTCGGGCAGCGCCGCCGCCATCACTCGCGCCTGGTCCAGCACGCCGCCTTCCCAGCTCGGCATGTTGTCCAGCCACACGCCCGGCGGGAAGACATCGTTGCTCAACAGACCGCCGGGCTTGTCGAGCAGGGTCTCGACCACGCCCTCGAGCGCGGTCACCGTCGCCACGCCCCGTACCGGCGAGGGCGTATCGGCCGCGTCGACCGTGACGATATCGCCGGGACGCTGGCTCCACCAGATACCCAGCCCGATGCAGACCACCAGATAGACGATGACGAGCGTCAGCAGCGGTTTCCAGATCCAGCCATACTCGGGGCGTTCGAGCACCTCGGCGCGACGCTTGCGATTGCGAGATAGAGCCATGTCCACGACGTCCTTGGGCGTGACGAATGAGAATTGGGTCAATGAGAAGGGTATCCTATCATGCGATGCTCGGCGCCCCATGTCGGGCCCTCAACGCCGCCCTTGCGGTCGCCACCGCCCCAACCCGAGGACGATACGTCATGCGTCATGCGTCATTCGCCACCCGGCTGCTGCTGATCACGACTCTGTTCATGGCCGTGTTCATCCTTCAGCCCGCCCGCGCCGGCTGGCTGGCGGACAACCAGGCCAACGGCGACGGCTTCCTGCCGGTTGACGAGGCCTTCCAGGCCAGCGCCTGGCGCGACGCGGACACCCTCTACGTCGGCTTCACGCCGGCCGACGGCTACTACCTCTACCGTCAGCGCTTCGCCGCGGCCAGCGACACTCCAGGCATCTCGCTGGGCGCGCCGCAGCTGCCTCCGGGCATCTTCAAGAGCGATCCCTACCTGGGCGACGTGTACGTCTTCCACGATCCGGTCGTCATGCGCGTACCCATCCAGGGCGACGCGCCGGGCGACCAGCCCCTGTCGGCGCGGATCACCTTTCAGGGCTGCGCCGAGGCCGGACTGTGCTATCCGCCGGAGACGATCTCGCTGACCGCCCGCCCCGGCTCGCCACCGGAACGCTTCGCGACGGCCGCCGGCCTGACGGACGCGCCATCGACTGCACCTCGCTCGTCGAAAGCCGACTCGACAACCGGGCAATCTGCCGCCCCGTCGCCCCCGGCCAGCGCTCCGACGTCGACTCCCGCCGCCGATGCCCCGGACAGCGCCTTCAGCGCCCTGCTCGGCGACGACGCCCCGGCCTGGCTGGTCCTGACCGGCTTCTTCGTAGCCGGGCTGGGCCTGACGTTCACGCCCTGCGTGCTGCCGATGATGCCGATCCTCGCCGCGATCATCGTCGGCCAGCGCTCCGGCCGCCGACGGGCACTGCTGCTGTCGGGCAGCTACGTCGCCGGCATGGCGTCGACCTATGCCGTCGTCGGCGTGCTGATGGGGCTGTTCGGTGCCGGGCTCAACCTCCAGGCCCGCCTGCAGTCCCCTTGGGTGCTGATCCCCTTTGCACTGCTGTTCACGCTGTTCGCCCTGGCGATGTTCGGCAGCATCAACCTGCGCCTGCCCTCGCGCCTCGGCCAGCACGTATCGGCCTGGCAGACCCGCCTGCAACGCAGCGGACCGGTGGGGCTGGCCCTGGCCGGCGCCCTGTCCGTGGTGGTGGTGTCGCCGTGCGTTTCGGCCCCGCTTGCCGGGGCGCTGGTCTACATCGCGGCGACCGGCAAGGCGCTCTGGGGCGGTGCCGCTCTGCTGGCCCTGGCGCTAGGCATGGGGGTGCCGCTGCTGCTCGTGGGCACCTTCGGCGGCGCCCTGCTGCCCCGAGCCGGCGCCTGGATGAACGGTATCAAGAGCGCCTTCGGCGTGCTGATGCTGGGCGTCGCCATCTGGCTGGTCGAACGTCTGCTGCCCGACCCGGTAACGCTGCTGCTGTGGGCCACGCTGGCCATGGGCACGGCACTGATGCTCGGCGCCCTGTCGCTCGGCCAGCCGGCGGGCTGGGCACGCCTGCGCCAGACGCTGGGATTGGTGCTGCTGGGCTGGGGACTGGCTTTGGTCCTCGGCGCCGCCCAGGGCGGTGGCGATCCGCTGCGCCCGTTGCGCCCGGGCCTGGCGGATGACACTCGCGTGGCACCGCCGGCTTTCACCACCGTGACGACCCTCGAGGGCCTGCAGCGCGAGCTCGCCCGGGCGGAACAGCGCGGACAGCCCGCTTTCGTCGACATCAGTGCCGAATGGTGCATTTCCTGCCAGATCATGGAAAACGAGGTATTTCCGGCACCCGCCGTTGCTCGCCGCCTGACCGACTTCCATCGCATCCGCGCCGACGTCACCGACACCAACGCCACCAGCCGCGCCCTGCTCAATCATTTCGGCCTGTTCGGCCCGCCGGGGCTGCTGTTCTTCGATGGCGAACACGAGCTGAAGGCGGCCCGGCTGCTCGGGGAGGTCGACGCCGATACGCTGGCCGCGCATCTCGATCGCGTGCGGAAGCGGGTCGACGCCGGCCCGATCGCGAGTCGCTGAAAACGCTGTTCGCGACCTCGCTGGACAAGCCCACGGTTTTTCGGCAAACTCCGCCAGCACTGCATTATTGATATTCAGAGGCGGCATCTTGCAACAACCTGCCGTGATCTGAACGAATCGCGAACAGGTTAACAGCGCCATTTCAAGGACACGGTCATGGCCCGACTGCCAGTACACCACGGCCCTTGCACCGCCCGGACGCCCCCGCGGCCGACCACGGTTTCGTCCCGCGCGCCGGCAGGCGGACACCCGCCGCCTCCCCTCTTCCCCGAGCCCGCAGGCTCGTCGCCGCTGGTCATCATGCGCCGCTTTTCCGCGGCGGCCGCGAGCCCGGCTCGGAACTTCGGCACGCCACGCCTTCCCGGCTGACGCTGCCACGTACGACACGCCCCACTCATCTATTCGAGAGACTCCGACACATGGACATTCGCAAGGTCAAGAAGCTCATCGAGCTGCTCGAGGAATCCAACATCAGCGAGATCGAGATTCAGGAAGGTGAAGAGTCGGTGCGGATCAGCCGCCACCCGAACGGTACCGCGGCCCAGCCGATGGTTGCCGCGCCGCAGTGGAACCACGCGCCCTCGGCACCGGCTCCCGCACCGGCCGCCGAGCCCGCGGCAGCGGCCGCCGACCCGGCACCGGCCCAGCCCAGCGGCCATGCCGTCACATCGCCGATGGTCGGCACCTTCTACCGTTCGCCGGCTCCCGGCGCCAAGGCGTTCGTCGAAGTCGGCCAGAGCGTCAAGAAGGGCGAGACCGTGTGCATCGTCGAGGCCATGAAGATGATGAACCAGATTGAAGCCGACAAGGACGGCGTGGTCGAAGCGATCCTGGTCGAGGACGGCGAGCCGGTCGAGTTCGACCAGCCGATGCTGATCATTTCCTGATTCACGCGACAACCTGGCGGATCACATCATGTTGGAAAAGGTACTCATCGCCAATCGCGGCGAGATCGCCCTGCGCATCCTGCGTGCCTGCAAGGAGCTGGGCATTCGCACCGTCGCGGTTCATTCCAAGGCCGATCGCGACCTGATGCACGTGCGCCTGGCCGACGAGGCGGTCTGCATCGGCCCGGCGTCATCGGCTCAGTCCTATCTGAACATCCCGGCGCTGATCAGCGCCGCCGAGGTCACCGACGCCGACGCCATCCACCCCGGCTACGGCTTTCTCTCCGAGAACGCCAACTTCGCCGAGCAGGTCGAGCGTTCCGGCTTCGTCTTCGTCGGTCCGCGCGCCGAGACCATTCGCCTGATGGGCGACAAGGTCAGCGCCATCGAGGCCATGAAGAAGGCCGGTGTGCCCACCGTGCCCGGCTCCGACGGTCCGCTGCCGGAGGACGACGACGCCGTGCTAGCCACCGCCCGGCGCATCGGCTACCCGGTGATCATCAAGGCCGCCGCTGGTGGCGGCGGGCGCGGCATGCGCGTGGTGCACACCGAAGCCCACCTGCTCTCCTCGGTCAGCGTGACCAAGACCGAAGCCAGCAGCGCCTTCGGCGACGGCACGGTGTACATGGAGAAGTTCCTGGAAGAGCCGCGCCACGTCGAGGTGCAGGTACTGGCCGACGGCCAGGGCAATGCCATTCACCTGTACGATCGCGACTGCTCACTGCAGCGCCGCCACCAGAAGGTCCTCGAGGAAGCCCCCGCGCCGCATATCGACCCCGAGGCCCGGGCCCGGGTTCTCAAGGCGTGTACCGATGCCTGCCTGGAGATCGGCTATCGCGGCGCCGGCACCTTCGAGTTCCTCTACGAGAAGGGCGAGTTCTTCTTCATCGAGATGAACACCCGCGTGCAGGTCGAGCACCCGGTCACCGAGATGGTCACCGGCATCGATATCGTCAAGCAGCAGCTGCTCATCGCTTCCGGCCAGCCGCTGTCGATCAAGCAGTCCGACGTCGAGGTCAAGGGCCACGCCTTCGAGTGCCGCATCAACGCCGAAGACGCACGCACCTTCATGCCCTCGCCCGGCAAGGTGGACCTTTACCACGCCCCCGGCGGGCTCGGTGTGCGCATGGACTCTCACCTGTACACCGGCTACAGCGTGCCGCCCCATTACGACTCGCTGATCGGCAAGCTGATCACCTGGGGTGCGGACCGCACCAATGCCCTGACGCGCATGCGCAACGCCCTCGACGAGCTGCTGGTGGAAGGCATCAAGACCAACATCGACCTGCAGAAGGACCTGGTCCGCGATGCGGCCTTCCAGCAGGGCGGTGTCAACATCCACTACCTGGAGAAAAAGCTCGGCGAATAAGCCGGGCTTGCCGAGGAGACCGCCATGCCCTGGCTGCAACTCAAGGCCCGCATCGCGCCGGACCAGGCCGAGACCCTCGAGGACCTGCTGCTCGCCGAGGGGGCTCAGGCCATTACCCTTCAGGACGCCCACGACGACCCGGTCTTCGAGCCGGAGCGCGGCAGCACGCCACTGTGGCAGGAAACGGTGCTGACCGGCCTCTACGACGACCTCGAGGGTGTCGAGGCGATGCTCGAGCGGGTCCGTCAGGGCTGGGCGATGGCGATGGGTGACGAGCCCTGCCCGACCATCGAGTACGAGCTGCTCGCCGACCGCGACTGGGAACGCGAGTGGATGGACGGCTTCGAGCCCCTGCGCATGGGGCAGCGGCTGTGGATCGTGCCCAGCTGGCATGACGCCCCGGACGCCGAAGCCGTCAACCTGCGTCTCGATCCGGGCCTTGCCTTCGGCACCGGCACCCACCCGACCACCGCGCTGTGCCTGGGCTGGCTCGACGAGCTCAGCGTCGACGGCGCCCTGGAGGGCAGGCGGGTGCTCGACGTCGGCTGCGGCTCCGGCATCCTGGCGCTCGCCGCCCTCAAGCTGGGCGCACGCGCCGCGACGGGTACCGACATCGACCCCCAGGCGCTGCTGGCAACGCGCGACAACGCCGAACGCAACGCCATCGCCGAAGATGACCTCACGCTTCACCAGCCCGAGACGCTGCCCGAGGAGCGCTTCGAGGTCGTGCTCGCCAATATCCTCGCCGGGCCGCTCGTCGAACTGGCCCCGACCATCGCCGGACACGTCGCCCCCGGCGGCCGCCTGGCCCTCTCGGGCATTCTCGCCCACCAGGCCGAGGAGGTGCTCGCCGCCTACCGCGACCAGGGGCTGGCCATGGACGAGCCGGTCGAGCGCGACGGCTGGGTGCTGCTGACCGGCCGCGCCTGAACGTCCGGCCGCGATACCCGGCGTGGCCGCGGCCTTCAATCTGGGCGGTCAGGTGAGTATCATAGGCGGCCCCTTAGCCGAGACCCCCATGACGATGTCAGCCACTGCCAGCATCGCACCACCCGCCATTGGCCCCTACCGGCTACCCAACCGGGTCATCCTGGCGCCCATGGCCGGTGTCACCGACCGCCCCTTCCGCCAGCTCTGCCGGCGTCTCGGCGCGGGTCTGGTGGTGGGCGAGATGGTCACCTCGGACCCCAGCCTGTGGCATACCCGCAAGTCGCGGCTGCGCATGGACCACAGCGGCGAGCCGGGACCGCGCAGCGTGCAGATCGCCGGCGGCGATGCCGAGATACTGGCCGAGGCCGCCCGGCTCAATGTCGAGCGCGGCGCCCAGATCATCGACATCAACATGGGCTGCCCGGCCAAGAAAGTCTGCAACAAGGCTGCCGGCTCGGCCCTGCTGCGCGACGAGCGCCTGGTGGCCGAGATCCTCCACGCCGTGGTCGCCGCCGTCGACGTGCCGGTGACCCTGAAGATCCGCACCGGCTGGTGCGAGCGCAGCCGCAACGGCGTACGCGTGGCACGCCTCGCCGAGGACGCCGGCATCCGGGCCCTGGCCGTGCACGGCCGCACCCGGGACCAGCGCTACGCCGGCCACGCCGAATACGACACCATCGCCGCCATCAAGGCCAGCGTGTCGCTGCCGGTCTTCGCCAACGGGGATATCGACTCTCCCGCCAGGGCGGCCGAGGTTCTCGACTATACTGGGGCGGATGCCGTCATGGTCGGCCGCGGCGCCCAGGGCAACCCCTGGATCTTCCGCGAGATCGACCACTTCCTGCGCACCGGGGAGCCCCCGGCCGCACCGTCCCGCGCCGAGCAGCATGCCGTCATGCAGGAGCACCTCGATGCCCTGCATGCCTTCTACGGCGACATCATGGGCGTGCGCATCGCGCGCAAGCATATCGGCTGGTACCTGAGCACACGCGACGACGCCCGCGCGCTACGCAAGCGCTTCAACGCTCTCGAGACGCCGGACGCGCAGCAGCGTTTCGTGGATGAACTGTTCTGCCGGACCGGGCGTCCGGCAACCGATGGAATCAGCGCAGCATGACCAGCAGGCAACCCATACCCCCTGAAGCCACGCCCGACGAGGAGTCGCTCGCGCCGGCCCTGCCCCGCGGACAGACCCTGCGCCAGGCCGTGGACGACGCCATGCGTCGCTACTTCGCCCACCTCGAGGGCGAAACGGTCACTGACCTCTATGCCATGGTGATGGCCGAAGTCGAGGCCCCCCTGCTCGGCGCCGTGCTCGAGTACGCCGGCGGCAACCAGACCCGCGCCGCCGACATGCTGGGGCTGAATCGAGGCACGCTGCGCAAGAAGCTCAAGCAGTACGACCTGATCTGATCCCGGTGGCACCGGGTCCGTCGCCCGGGGCCGCCACCGTCGTTTCAATCCCCGTGAAACCGCCATCCCGAGAGTGACACCATGGCCGAACAACCTTCGCAGACCCGTCCCCAGCCCGTGCGGCGCGCCCTGATCAGCGTGTCGGACAAGGCCGGTATCGTCGACTTTGCCCGCAAGCTCGCCGAGCGCGGCGTCGAACTGCTCTCCACCGGCGGCACCTACCGCCTGCTCCAGGAAAACGGTGTTGCCGTCACCGAAGTCTCCGAGCACACCGGCTTCCCCGAGATCATGGACGGCCGGGTCAAGACCCTGCATCCGAAGATCCACGGCGGCATCCTCGGGCGCCGCGGCCAGGACGATGCGGTGATGGCCGACAACGACATCGCGCCCATCGACATGGTGGTCGTCAATCTCTACCCCTTCGCCGCCACCGTCGCCCGGCCCGACTGCACGCTGGAAGACGCCATCGAGAATATCGACATCGGTGGCCCGACCATGGTGCGTGCCTGCGCCAAGAACCACGCCCATACCAGCATCGTCGTCGACAGTGCCGACTATGCCCGGGTACTCGATGACATGCAGGGCCACGACGGCGCAGTCAGCGACGCCCTGCGCTTCGACCTGGCGGTCAAGGCCTTCGAGCACACCGCCGGCTACGATGCCGCCATCGCCGACTACCTGGGCCAGCGCGTCGAGGGTGGCGAGCCCGGCTTCCCGCGCACCTACAACCTGCAGTTCCACAAGAAGCAGTCGATGCGCTACGGCGAGAACCCGCACCAGGGTGCCGCCTTCTACGTCGAGGCCGATGCCAGCGAGGCCAGTGTGGCCACTGCCGTGCAGCGTCAGGGCAAGGCACTCTCCTATAACAACGTCGCCGATACCGATGCCGCCTTCGAGTGCGTCAAGGCCTTCACCGACATCGCCTGCGTGATCGTCAAGCACGCCAACCCCTGTGGCGTGGCGCTCGGCGAGACCCCGCTGGCCGCCTACGAGAAGGCCTTCGCCACCGACCCGACCAGCGCCTTCGGCGGCATCATCGCCTTCAACCGGCCGCTGGACGCCGAGACGGCCCGCGCGATTATCGACCGTCAGTTCGTCGAGGTGATCATCGTGCCGGGCATCAGCGACGAGGCGGCCGCCATCGTCGCCGAGAAGAAGAACGTGCGCCTGCTCGATGTCGGCGCTCACTGGCCCGGCGAGCGGCGCCCGGCGCACGACCTCAAGCGGGTCACCGGCGGCCTGCTGGTGCAGGACCGCGACCTGGGGATGGTCGGCCGCGACGAGCTGCAGGTGGTCACCGAGCGCGCCCCCAGCGAGCAGGAACTGCGCGACCTGGCCTTCGCCTGGAAGGTCGCCAAGTACGTCAAGTCCAACGCCATCGTCTACGCCAAGGGCGGCCAGACCATCGGCGTCGGCGCCGGGCAGATGAGCCGGGTCTACTCGGCGCGGATCGCCGGCATCAAGGCCGCCGACGAAGATCTCTCCGTCCCCGGCTCGGTGATGGCCTCGGACGCCTTCTTCCCCTTCCGCGACGGCATCGACGCCGCCGCCGAGGCGGGCATCACCGCGGTCATCCAGCCCGGCGGCTCGATGCGCGACCAGGAAGTGATCGACGCCACCAACGAGGCGGGCATCGCCATGGTGTTCACCGGAATGCGCCACTTCCGCCACTAGGGCGCGGAAAACGCTGAGTCTCGGCCAGCCGTTTTCTCTAGTGTCTGGAAAGAAAAACCCCATCGGTCATGACCGATGGGGTTTTCGTTTCTTAAAGCTTAAGGCTTACGGCTTAAAGCTCCGGGCAAAGTCCGGTCAACCAAGGTCGATGCACAGGTACTTGGTCTCCAGGAACTCGTCGAGCCCCTGATGGCCGCCCTCGCGGCCCAGACCGGACTCCTTGACCCCACCGAACGGCGCGGCGGCGTTGGAGATCAGCCCGGTGTTGACGCCGACGATACCGTATTCCAGCGCCTCGCCGACCCGCCATACCTGACTCAGGTCCCGCGAATAGAAATACGCGGCCAGCCCGAACGGCGTGTCGTTGGCCATGGCCACGGCATCCTCCTCGTCGTCGAACGGGAACACCGCCGCCAGCGGTCCGAAGGTCTCCTCGGAGGCGACCAGCATCTCGCTGTTGGCCTGATTGACCAGCGTCGGGGTGAAGAAGTTGCCACCCAGCGGGTGCGGGTGACCACCCAGCAGCAGCTCGGCGCCCTTGTCGACAGCATCCCGGATGTGCCGGTCGACCTTCTCGACCGCATTCTGGTCGATCAGCGGCCCGATATTGACCCCGTCCTTGGTGCCGTCACCGACATGCAGCTCGCTGTTCATGGCTGCGGCCAGCTTCTCGCAGAAGGCGTTAACCACGCTCGACTGCACCAGGAAGCGGTTGACGCACACGCAGGTCTGGCCGCCGTTACGGAACTTGGAGGCCATGGCCCCTTCCACGGCGGCATCCAGATCGGCGTCCTCGAAGACCAGAAACGGCGCATTGCCGCCCAGTTCCAGGGAGATCTTCTGGATATGCTGCGAGGCCTGCGCCATCAGCTTGCGGCCCACTTCGGTGGAACCGGTGAAGGTGATCTTGCGCACCAGCGGCGACTCGGTCAGCGCGCCGGCGATCTCGCTGGCCTGGCCGGAGACCACGTTGAACACACCGCGCGGCACGCCCGCACGCTCGGCCAGCAGTGCCAGCGCGGTGGCCGAGAACGGCGTCTGGCTGGCCGGCTTGACCACCGTGGTGCAGCCGGCGGCCAGTGCCGCGCCGACCTTGCGGGTAATCATCGCCGCCGGGAAGTTCCATGGGGTGATGGCACCCACCACGCCTACCGGCTGCTTGGTCACCAGGATACGCTGGTTGGACTTGGCGGCGGGCACCGTCTCGCCGTAGATCCGGCGCGCCTCCTCGGCGAACCAGCGCAGGAAACTGGCCGCATAGACGATCTCGCCCGCCGCTTCCTTGAGCGGCTTGCCCTGCTCGAGGGTCATGATGGTGGCCAGCTCGTCCTGATGCTCGAGCATCAGGTCGTACCACTTCATCAGGATGTCGGCACGTTCCTGCGCGGTTTGCGCACGCCAGCTCGGCAGTGCGGCATCGGCCGCCTCGATGGCACGCTGTGTCTCGATACGCCCCATGCGCGGCATCCTGCCGATGGTCTCGCCCGTCGCCGGGTTGTCGACCTCGATCTGCTCACCGCTGTCGGCGGCGACCCAGCCGCCGTCGATGTAGGCGAAGGGACGAAACAGCGAGCTATCCTGCAACGACTCCATGGTGTTCTCCTTATCCTTGCGACGACCGATGAGCGATCGCCGATGACTGCCTCCCGGCCCTCTCGCCGGGCATGACGTTGACATGTGCGCTGGCGGAGGAGACCGGCGGCGCGGTCACGAGCAGCCCCGAAAGCAGCGTCACCATCGCCGCCAGGGCGATGGCCGCCCAGCAGAAGAGCCGCCCCTTGTAGCGTTGGGGCGAGCGGCGAATCTGATACAGACCGAACAGGGCGAAAAGGACCGCGACACCGCCGAACAGCGGCGCCAGCACATCGAAAAACAGGCCCAGCAGCGCCACCACCACGGCGGCGATGGCGGCATTGGCATGACGGGGGGACGTGGCGCCGGGCGTCGCCGACGGGGGCGCGGCCTGGCTCGACGCTGGGGCTCGGGGCGGTTGAGGACCTGGCGCGCGCGCTGGCCACGAGGATCGAAGCGCACGGCGGTGCCCGGGCCGGGAAGCCCGCGCCCACGCCAGTCCGCCAGGCCGAAGGCATAACGCTGGCCGTCCGGCGTTTCGATGGTCCCTTCCTGTGCTGCATCGTCGAACGCGATGATCTCGCCGTCCAAGGCCGTCTCCCTTACGCTGGGCAACCTTCATGCTAAGCGCTTTACCGGCCGGACACCAATAGCCAAAGGTCGCCGCTCGGCTCAGGCCAGCCAGCGCGCGCCCTCCAGCGCCAGGCGCTGCTGCTCCAGCGTGCGAATGTGCTGATCCCAGTAGTCCTCGCTGGTCACCCAGGGGAAGGCACGGGGGAAGGCCGGGTCCGCCCAGCGTGCCACCAGCCAGGCACTGTGGCGCATCAGCCGCAGGGTGCGCAGCGTTTCGATCCACTCCAGCTCGCGCCGATCGAAGTCATGATGCTGCTCGTAGCCCTCGAGCAGCTCCGATAGCTGGGCCCGCCATTCCGGCTCGCTCTGGGCGGTCAGCATCATCCACAGATCCTGCACCGCCGGTGCCATACCGCAGTCGTCGAAGTCGACCAGGGTGAACTTGGCGTCGCGGCCCAGGATATTGCCCAGATGGCAGTCACCATGCACGCGGATGAGCGCCCGCTCCGGCCAGGCATGCGCGACGAGCAGCGGCTCCAGCGCCTCGCTGATGCGCAGGTAGGCCTGACGCTGACGCCGGTTCAGCCAGGCTCCGGCCAGCACCTGCTCGCGACTGTATGCCACGCGCTCGGCCGGGTTCAGCGTCGGCCGCTCGACGAAGGGCCGACGGCTCGACACCGCATGCAGCCGACCAATCAGCTCGCCCAGCGCGAACAAATGCTCGGGATTCTCGAGTTCCGGCGCCTGCCCGACCACCTGCGGAAACAACGCAAACCGGAAGCCGGCATGGGTGTGCAAAGTCTCGCCGGCATCATCCCGCCACGGTGCCGCCACGGGCACCGCCGCATCCGCCAGTTCCTGAAGGAAGGCGTGCTCCTCGCGAATCTGGGCATCACTCCAGCGCTGCGGGCGATAGAACTTGGCCACCCAGCCCCGCCCTTCGTCATCCCGGAACTGGAACACGCGATTCTCGTAGCTGTTCAGCGCGAACGGCTCGCCGGGCAGCATCAGGCCCAGCGACTCCACGGCCGCGACGATGCGCTGGGGAGACAGGGTGTCGAAGGGGTGCAGATTGGCAGTCATGTGCGCATCCTTGGCCGTTGATGAGGGGCATGCTAGCAGACCGCACGCCGGCTCGTTAGCGCCCGGCCGCCAGCGGGGTGCGCGCCGCCGCCCAGGCCTCCACGTGCTGCGCCCCCGCCGCCCGGCAGGCCGCGGCCAGGGCACCGAGCGAGGCCCCGGTGGTCATCACGTCGTCGACCAGCGCCACCCGGGCCGGCAGCTCGTGCCCGACGACGAAGGCATCGCGCAGGTTGCGCCGGCGCGCGCGACGGTCGAGCCCGCGCTGGGTCGGCGTGTCGCGCCGCCGCTGCGGGACGGTCCACGGCAGGTCCAGCGACCGGGCCAGGCGCGCGGTCAGCCACGGCCCGGTATCCAGCCCCGCCTCGCGGGCACGCCGCCGGTGCCGCGGCAGGGCGATCAGCAACTCGGGGCGCTCGGCCGCGTCAAGGGCGGCCAGCTCCCGGGCCATCAGCGCCACCAGCAGGGTGCCGGCACGCGGGTCAGCACCAAACTTGAAGCGCTGCAACAAGGTGATGACCTCTGCCTCGTAGCGCAGCCCCACCCGCGCCCCATCGAAGGCCGGCGGCGAGGTCAGGCAGCGCCCGCACCAGTCCGGCGCACCGGGCGGCAGGGGCTCGGCACAGCGCCGACAGGCGGGTCGATTCCACGGCAGCGCCGCCAGGCAGGCCTCGCACCAAGGTGCCTGCGGCGGGCAGGGCCCCAGGCAGAAGGCGCAGCCACCGGGCAGGGTTATCCGCAACCCATGGTCAACTCTGTTAGAAACCAAGGTTGACAGCCGGCGCACTCGCCCTATCATCACAGTCAACTTGTTAAAAGACACCATGTTAACCACAGGAAGCCGAACCTGACATGAGCGTACCGTCCTCTCCGACTCCGCGTCACGACTGGCGGCTCGACGAGATCGAGGCCCTGTTCGCCCTGCCCTTCAACGACCTGCTGTTCCATGCCCAGCAGGTGCATCGGGCCCATTTCGATGCCAATGCCGTGCAGGTCTCGACACTGCTGTCGATCAAGACCGGCGCCTGCCCCGAGGACTGCAAGTACTGCCCGCAGTCCGGCCACTACAACACCGGGCTCGGCAAGGAAAAACTGCTCGAGATCGAGAAGGTGGTGGAACAGGCCCGGGCCGCCCGTGACGCCGGGGCCAGCCGCTTCTGCATGGGCGCGGCCTGGCGCAGCCCCCGGGAGCGCGACCTGGACGTGGTGCTGGAAATGGTCCGTCAGGTCAAGGCGCTGGGGCTCGAGACCTGCATGACGCTGGGCATGCTCGACGACGCCCAGGCCGCGCGGCTGGCCGAGGCGGGGCTCGACTACTACAACCACAACCTTGATACCTCGCCGGACTACTACGGCGAGATCATCACCACCCGCACCTACGCCGACCGCCTCGATACCCTGGCCCATGTGCGCGACGCCGGCATGAAGATCTGCAGCGGCGGCATCCTCGGCATGGGGGAAGCCCCCCGCGATCGCGCCGGCCTGCTCCAGCAACTCGCCAACCTCGACCCGCACCCCGAGTCGGTGCCCATCAACCAGCTGGTCAAGGTGCCCGGCACGCCGCTGGAGAACGCCGACGACCTGGACCCGCTCGACTTCGTGCGCGCCATCGCGGTGGCGCGCATCCTGATGCCGCAGAGCCACGTGCGCTTGTCCGCGGGCCGCGAACAGATGGACGACGCCACCCAGGCGCTGGCCTTCCTGGCGGGTGCCAACTCGATCTTCTACGGCGACCGGCTGCTGACCACCGAGAACCCCGAGGCCGACCGCGACCACCGGCTGTTCGAGCGCCTGGGCCTGCATCCGGAAACCCGTGACATCACCGACGATGTCGAACCCAATGCCGTGGCCGCCACGCGTCCGGCGCCGTCCGCCCTCTATTACGATGCGACGGCCCGGAGCGCCTGAGATGTGGCGTGACACCCTCGCCCGCCGACTCGAGACGCGGCGCGCCGAGTCGCTGTGGCGCAATCGGGCGATGTACCGGCCCGCGGGTGACGCCGGCCTGGTCGGGAACAGCCGCCGCCTGCACGACTTCGCCGGCAACGACTACCTCGGCCTGGCCCGCGACTCGCGCCTCGCCGAGGCCCAGGCCGAAGGTGCACGCCGTCACGGCACCGGCGCCCGCGCCTCGCATCTGGTGTGCGGCCACCTGCTGCCCCATCATGCCCTCGAGGAACGCCTCGCCGCGCTGACCGGGCGCCCGCGGGCCCTGCTGTTCTCGACCGGCTACATGGCCAACCTGGCCGTGCTGCAGGTGCTCGGCAGTGACGGCACGCAGGTCTTCCAGGACCGCCTCAACCACGCCTCGCTGCTGGACGGCGCAGCCCTCGCCGGCGCCCGCTCGCGACGCTTCCATCACGCGGATCTCGCCGACCTGGAGCGCCTGCTGGCGCGCGCGCGGGCCGATGTTCCCCGCCTCGTCGTCAGCGACGGGGTCTTCAGCATGGACGGCGACGTGGCCGATGTCGCTGCCCTCGCCACCCTGGCTCAGCGCCACGCTGCCGCGCTGGTGATCGATGACGCCCACGGCATCGGTGTGCTCGGCGACCATGGCGACGGCAGCGTGGGCTGGCGCCATGACACCCGCCAGGTACCGGTGCTGGTCGGCACCCTGGGCAAGGCCCTGGGCAGCGCCGGCGCCTTCGTGGCCGGCGACGATCTGCTGATCGACGCCCTGACCCAGCTTGCCCGCCCCTACATCTATACCACCGCTCAGCCGCCAGGCGTGGCCTGCGCCACCCTGCGGGCCCTCGACATCCTCGCGGCGGAACCCGAGCGACGCCGCCACCTGCAGGCCCTGATCGACCACTGGCGATCCCGGGGCGCCGCACTCGGCCTGCCTTTGCTGCCCTCGCCGACACCCATCCAGCCGGTGCGGCTCGGCGACAGCGCGCGGACCCTGCACTGGGCCCGGCGACTGCATGAGCAGGGCTTTCTGGTCGGCGCGATCCGCCCGCCCACCGTGCCCCGCGGCCAGGCCCGTCTGCGCATCACCCTGAGCGCCGCCCATGACCGCGACACGCTGGACGACCTGCTCGACCGCCTGGCCGCGCTCGCCGCCGAGGAGGCGTCATGAAGCTGGTGCTGCTTTCCGGCTGGGGCATCGATGCACGCATCTGGCGGCCGCTGGGCCCGCACTGGCCGGACGCGGTCGAGGTGAGCACACCGGACTGGCCCGGCTATCGTGCCAGTCCCGGGCTCGAGCAGCCGGATGATCTCGAGGCGCTGGCCGAGGCGATGCGCGATGCCCTGCCGGCGGACGCCGTCTGGGTCGGCTGGTCGCTCGGCGCACTTCTCGCCGCCGCCCTGCTCGACCACCTGCCGCCCCCGCGCGGACTGATTCGGCTGGGCATGGCCGGGCGCTTCACCGGTGCGCCCGGCTGCCGGGTGTCCGCCGCCGAGCTGCGCGCCTTTCGGCGTGCCTTCCTGCGTGATCCCGACGTCGTCTGGCAGCGCTTTCTCGCGCGCCAGCTGGGTGGCGAAGCGCATCCCGACAGCGCCCACCAGGCCCTGGCCCGGCTGATCGGCACCCGCCCGCCGGCGGACACCGCCGCCCTCGATGCCGGCCTTGCCCAGCTGGCCACCCTGGCGACAGACGGCCCGCTTGCGCGCAGCGGCTGCCCGAGCATCACGCTGATCGGCGAGCACGACCCGCTGTTCGACATCGCGGCCCTGAGCGAGGCCGATGTACTGCCCGGCACCGGCCACTGCCCGCAACTCGCCACGCCTGAGCATTTAGCTCACACGCTCGTCGCCACCGCCCGCGTCCTGCCTTCCATGGAGGACTCCGCATGACTGCCTCGCTCGTCGAGACCACGGACACCGCGCAGGATCGTGACTGGCGCCGACGCGTCGCCCATGCCTTCGGCCGCGCCGCCCCGCATTATGCCCGCCGGGCCCATGCCCAGGCACAACTCGGCGAGCAGCTCTGGCAATGCCTGCCGGCCACGGCCTCGCACATCGTCGATCTCGGCTGCGGCCCCGGCGACTGGACGCAGCGCCTGACGGCCCGTTACGGCCGTCCGGCACTGGGCATCGACCTGGCTTTCGGCATGCTCGCCGAGGCTCGCCGCCGCCATGCCCGCGACGCGCACTGGCTGTGCGCCGACGCCACCCGGCTGCCGCTGGCCGATGGCGCGCTGGACCTGGTGTTTTCCAACCTGGCCATCCAGTGGTGCCGGGACCTGCCGGCTCTGTTCGCCGAGCTGCATCGCGTGCTGGCGCCGGGTGGCGTGGCCTTGGTCAACACCCTGGGCCCGGGCACCCTGGCGGAAGTCGCCGATGCCTGGTCGCGCCCCGGTCATACCGCCGCCGTGGAGCCCTTCATTCCAGCCGCGCAATACCGGGCGATGATCCGCCGGGCCGGCCTGCACGGCCGCCTCACTTCGCGCGTGGCGCGCTTTCACTACCCCGACCTGGACGCCGTCATGGCCTCGATCAAGGGCGTCGGCGCCCAGGTCGCCCGCCCCGGCGCCCGCCTCGGCCGTGCCGATCTGGCCCGCGCCCGGGCACGCTTCGAGCGCCACCGCGAGGCCGCCGGACTGCCGGTGACCTACCACTGCTTCACCCTCGAACTGCACAAGCCGCAACGGAACACGCCATGAGCCTGTATTTCGTCACCGGAACCGACACCGACGCCGGCAAGACCCTGATCAGCGCCGGTCTGCTGGCCCGTGCCCGTACGCAAGGGCTGACCACTCGTGGTATCAAGCCCGTGGCCTCGGGCAGCACGCGCACGGCTCGGGGGTTGCGCAATCGCGATGCCCTGCTGCTGCAACGCTATAGCGCCCCCGCCGTCGACTATACCGAAGTCAACCCGGTCACCCTGGAACCGGCCGTGGCCCCGCACCTGGCCGCCCGCGAAGCGGGCATGACACTGGAAGCATCAAGCCTGATCGCCCACATCCGCCGCTTGCAGGCGTCACCGCGCCAGTTCGGCCTGGTCGAGGGCGCCGGCGGCTGGCGAGTGCCACTGAATCGGCAGGAAGACCTCAGCGCGATCGCCCGGGCACTCGAGTTGCCGGTGATTCTGGTCATCGGCCTGCGCCTGGGCTGCATCAACCATGCTCGCCTCAGCGCCGAGGCGATTCGCGCCGACGGCCTGCGCCTGGCCGGTTGGGTGGGCAACCACATCGACCCCGACTACGCGGAAATCGAGGATACCCAGACGATGCTCGCCCACCATCTGGACGCCCCCTGCCTGGGCCAGGTCCCCTGGATCGACGCCGCCGAGACACACGGGCCGGAGGTTGCCGCCCGCCATCTGCGCCTGCCCGGCGAGGCGCATTGACTCAACGCCGGACATCCGTACAATACGGGCGTCCTCTCCCCTGCGGATGTGGTGGAATTGGTAGACACGCTAGATTTAGGTTCTAGTGCCGAGAGGCGTGGGAGTTCGAGTCTCCCCATCCGCACCAACAAGCATTTCCCCATATCCTTCCAAACGCTCTCATATCAGCCACAAAGCCCATAACTACGCGGTTTTCAGCCTGATTTAGCGCTTCCACATGCTCTCACACGGGGACATATACCCGTTGCCACCGTGTATGCCTCCTTGTATGCTCACCTGAAAAGCGAACTTTGGCATACACCGGGCATACAAGACATGAAGCGAAGCCAGATCAAGCGCCGCCCCCTGGCGGATACCGTACTGGCCACCCTTGAGCCAGAGGACAAGGCATACCGTGTAGCCGATGGCGGCGGGCTGTACTTCCGCGTGAAGCCCAACGGCTCCAAGTCCTGGGAACTGCGGTACAAGGCACCAGATACCAGCAAGTGGACGTGGTACGGCTTGGGCAGCTACACGGAACTGTCCGGCTCCAAGGCCCGTAAGAAGGCGCTGGAGGCTCAAGACCTACTCCGTGAAGGCATCGACCCAGCCAAGCAACGTCGCGCTCAGAAGGCCGCAGAGGACGCTGCAAGGGCTAACACCTTCCGCCGTGCCGCTGAATACTGGTACGAACACAAGGAGAAGAACGGTCGCCGTGCCGCCACGCTCAAGGGAATGCGCCTGGCTCTCGATAGGGACATTCTCCCCGCCATCGGGGATCGCCCCATCGGTACGCTTGAGCATCCCGACTGTGTAGCCATTCAGGAAGCCATCGAGGCCCGCGGTGCCCACAACACCGCCGAGAAAGTGCGCGGCTGGCTGCGTGAAATCTTCGGCATGGCCGTGGCCAAAGGCTGGTGTTTCAGCAACCCCGCCTCAGAAATGCACCGTGTGGCCGCACAAGCGCCGAAAGAGAAGCAGCTCCCCCACCTATACGAGTCAGAGCTACCAGCCTTCCTGCGGGCTCTCAGGCAGACGCCCAGCCGTACCCTGGTCGCTACCGCCGCATGGATGACGGTCCTAACCGCTTCCCGCCCTGGCATGGTCAGGCAAGCCGAGTGGTCAGAGATCGACCTGGACAACGCCCTGTGGTCGATTCCCGGTGAGAAGATGAAGATGCATCTTCCCCACCTGGCTCCCCTGCCGACTCAGGTTGTCGAACTACTGCGTGAACTCAAACGCACTACGGGGCGGAGCAAGTGGGTATTCCCCAGCAACGGGCCTAAGAACCCTGTCCTGTCCGATAACAGCATCAACAAGTGCTTTGCGCTGATCGGCTACAAGGGAAAGATGACCGGCCACGGATCGCGCCACACCTTCAAGACGCTGGTGAGCGAACACGGCTGGAAAACCGAATGGTCGGAACGCCACCTAGCGCACGTCAAGAAAGGCGAGGAAGCCACATACGACAAGGCGCAATACTTGGCCCCGCGACGCATCATGATTCAGTGGTATGCCGACTATCTGGAAGCGCTGGAAGCGGGCATGACACCGGAGATACAAGCCGAGTTTGATAGCCGCGTGAATGTGCTGGGCGAGAACATCGTGGAATTGGTGAGGCGGGCGTAATGGTGCTTACATTAGACATCCGTGCAAAGCAGGCGCTAGAAGCTATTGAGCGAGGAGACACGAGTAAGCTAGCGGATTTATTTGAAAATGGAAATCTAAAGAACCTTCCAGCACTCCTATCAGACCGCCCCGATCTTCGCAAAAAAATTGCAAAAGCCCTTAGGAGCGGCACTTCCAAAGGCAGGGGGCCACGACCTAAAGACAACAGAACAAGAGATGAGCACATTTATTCAGCCGTCGCTTATTGGATGGGGTATGGCCTTCCCGGCTGGCAAGAGGAGTTTGAGCCCAACAGCTATTTCCATGCAGCGAAAGAAGATTTAGCACGAAGCGGGTACTATCTTGAGGCTGGCACAATACGCAATGTATTCGGAAAAGGGGAAAACAAGCCTTTTGCCCTGCTGGGAATGACCATCGCATTTTTGGACGGAGCTGAGCATGGCATCCAGCACGCGGGAGACAAAAACCTTTTTATCAGAGAGGCATTTTCAAGACTAGAAAAGCTAGAACTTATGCCTTTCTCGTATTATGAATTGCTCAAGCTGCACGCTAATTCTACGAAATAGGATTCACGACCCCAGAGAGCAAGTTTACGAGCATGGAAACGTCATCAACACGAAGGCGTTCACATGCAATTAGATACCCTCCCCGCTGACATGCGGATCATCTCCAAGCCCAGCCTTTGCCGCTCATGGGATATGACCCGGAGCGGCTTGGACAAACTGAGCAAGAATGACCCCACCTTCCCCCGGCCCATCAAGTTTGGCCAGACGCGCCAAGCTGGCTGTTACTTCGTCGTGGCTGAGGTCGAAGCATGGCTTGAAGCCAAGATGGCTGAGCGAGGTGCCGCATGAAGATTACAGACAATAGCGCCGCCTCTCAGTGCGCACGCATCCTGGTACGCCTTCACGAAGGCCCAGCCACCACCATCGAACTGATGCAGGAAATGAACATCATGCGCCCTGGGGCTCGCGTTAATGAGCTGCGTAAGCAAGGGCACAAGATCAACACGCACCTTCAAGATGTTTTCGATCCGTGGGGACGAAAGCACTCTCGCGTGGCCCTGTATTATCTACCGACCCAGACTGACGAGGTGGCCTGATGCTTGCGCATATCATCCCGTCTCACTACCATGTCCGGGTTGCCGCAAATTCGGCAACCGACCTTGGCCGGTCGAATCCCGAATGGCGCACAAGCGCCCATATCGACGGCGCTATTTTTGTGCCCGTCAGTTATGGCGGCTGTGCGTGGGACGCTTTCGAGCGTGCCGGTTTCCATTCGGGCCGGTCGGCCAACCCGCGTACAGTCGCCCCCATCCGTTGCTTGGCCGCAACCGGGGACGACTCCACACCGAATGGAGTCTCACCAATGGCAATCCGCCTTCCCGCCCTTAGTGCGTCCGCACGCGCCGCTGCCCACCGGGCAATGGCGAAATCCGCCCTTTTCTCCAACTCAAGCACTGCCGTTCGTCTGCGTCGCTACAACGCGCACATGGACAAGGCCCGCGCCCTCGAAGCCGCTGCACGCGGTCAGGAGGAGGCGCAATGACTCCCCAAGATCGTCTCAACCGCGCCACCATCTATGGCGACACTCGCATCATGAGCCGCGCATCCGTGGTGATTAACGGCATTGCTGACCTGCTGGATAGTGAAGAAATCACGGACTTCCATCGTGCCGCACTGCACGAAGCCCTGCGCCTGGCGGCTGAAAGCCTCGATGATCGCGTGGCATACCTAGAAGGGGGTGAGGCATGACACACCACCTGATTCACACCCTGTATGGCTCGCTGTCCATCGAGGCTGAGCATAACTTCGAGGCGCTGCGCATCCTTGGCCGCCCGGATGCCGTGGTAGTCGAGCAATTCCCCGATGGCCGGTACGAGGCCACCCGCTATTTGCCTGACGTGGATGCGTTCTCAAGTTATCGCGCGGCATCGCCAACCCTGGCGCTGAACCGGGCGTTTAAGCATATCCGCGAGTGCGAGGAGGTGCTATGCAAGGAGCAATGAAAACGCCCACGGCTGGGGACCAGTGGGCGGAGAAGCAGGGCATTGTCGTGAAGCTTGCGGCTGAAATTCTAGCACATACCGGCCTGAATGTTTCCATCGCCACCGATGGAGCCATTCACCGGCTGGACCACCCCGACAGCCGCAAGGGCAACAAGCGCGTCTGGTACGTGGCTCACCACGACTTCGCCTGCTTTGGCGTGTGGGGGCTGGTCGATACCCAGTACGTCTTTCCCGATGGCGAGCATGACCCCGAGGCCGCCGAGAAAGCCCGCCTGGAAGCCGAACGCGCCCGACAGGAACGGCAAGCCGAGCGTGAGCGTCAACACGCCCTGGTGGCCCGCCTGTGCCGCCGTGAGAAACCGGGACTATCCCCGGCTGCCCCTGGCCATGCCTACCTGATCGCCAAGCGCTGCAAGCCGTTCGGGCTGCTGCAAGACGGTGACCGGCTGGTGGTGCCCATGTACTGCGAGGCGGGTCTGGTCAATTTCCAGTATATCGACGGTGACGGCATCAAGCGCTTTCGCCCTGGTGGTCGCAAGAAGGGCGCTTACTTCCCAGTAGGCGCACCCAAGCCGGGCGAGCCGCTGCTGGTCTGTGAAGGCGTGGCGACCGGGCTGACGCTGCACGAAGCGACCGGGTATGCCGTCGCCTGTGCGATGGACTGCGGCAACCTGCTGCCGGTCTGCCAGAGCTTGCGAGCGCGTCATCCTGCCGTGGCGATCATCGTCTGTGCCGACAACGACCACCGCACCCGTGGCAACCCTGGCGTCACCAAGGGCAAGGAGGCGGCGACCGCCGTGGGTGGCCGCTGTATCTGGCCCGAGTTTCCCGAGGGATTTGTGGGAACGGACTTCAACGACCTGGCTGCCGCTGGTGAGGAGGTGACGGTATGACAGCACCCCAACTGAAAAGCGTGGCTGAGGCCGTCCAGGAAACCGCCGATGAAATGCGCCTGCGGTCAGTCAGCGTTGCCGACCTTATCAGCATGGAGTTGCCCGAGAGGACCATGCTGCTATCCCCATGGCTGCCGTCCAGTGGGCTGGCGATGGTCTACGCGCCCCGAGGTATCGGCAAGACGTGGTTTGCCATGTGTACCGCCTATGCCGTGGCGGCGGGTGGCGAGTTTCTGGGCTGGGAGGCCAGCGAGGCGCACCCGGTGCTGTATATCGACGGGGAGATGCCCGCGATAGCCCTCCAGGAACGCTTTGTGAGTGTGATTCAGAGCAGCCCCTACCAAGCCAGCCCGGACGCCCTGCAAATCCTGACACCGGACTTGCAGAAGCGTGGTATGCCCGATCTGTCCACCCTCGAAGGGCAGGTGGCCATCGAGCCCTTTACCGATCCGGCCAAGCTGATCGTGGTGGACAACATCGCCACGCTATGCCGGAGCGGCAAGGAGAACGAGGGCGAGAGCTGGCTGATGGTCCAGGAATGGGCCTTGAGGATGCGTTCGCAAGGCAAGACCGTGCTATTCGTTCACCACTCCGGCAAGGGCGGCCAGCAACGCGGCACCAGTCGCCGCGAGGACGTACTGGATACGGTGATTGGCCTTAAAGCCCCACGCGGTGACGAGGACGCCCAGGGAGCTAAGTTTGAGCTGCACTTCGAGAAGAACCGGGGTTTCTATGGCGACGATGCCCGAAGCCGAGAGATCGAGCTGACCAACTCCCCGGATGGCCGCATATCGTGGGCCTACCAGTCTCTCCAGGACAGTACCTATCAGCGTGTCGTGACCCTGCTGAATGAAGGGTTGTTAGCTGCCGAAATCGCCCGCGAACTGGAGATCAACAAGTCTACCGCCCACCGGCACCAGAAGCGTGCCGAGCGCGAGGGGCTGTACTCGAAGCCCAAATCCAAGAAGAAGGAAGGGGGGCAGGCGGCATGACGCGAGAGCAAGAGTTGCAGGTTGCACCCCCTAGGGGACGCAACCTGCAACTTTCCGAGAACCGGGATGCAACTTTCAGCGCCAGTGATGCAACCGACGATGCAACTGCCGACCTGAAAGCCTTGGCTAACAGGTACTTAGAGCGCAAGAAGTGCAACCCGCCATGCAACCCGGATGCAACCGAAGGCCCGCAACCCATGCAACTTTCGGGGGGCAACGAAGCGGGAAAAGTTGCATCCGATGATGCCCCGGAGGCTTACAGCGAGGAGGTGCCAGACTGGCTTTCTTGGATCGCCGACCGCTGCCCCCTGCTGCCGGAGGACAAGACCCATATCGTCCGTGGCTTATACCGGCTGCACCCGAAGCGGCAAGCCAAGCTGGCTCAGTGGTACGTCTCCGCCTGGCGGATGGCTGCCGAGAGTGAGCCGCGCCCGGTGAAGAAAGAGAACGCCGGTCGTCGTGCTGCCAACTTGATCGTCACGCGATTGATGAAGGGCGGCGGGCAGATAGACCCGTGACCACGGACTAGTGACTGAGACCCGGCCATCGCGCCGGGTTTTTTGTGCCTGTCGCTCAGCGCACAGAACCGCACAAATTGGCATAAAAACAGGCATTCTTATTCATTTATGCTATAATTGTCTAAGCTTATTCCCGATCTGAATACGCCTTGTTTATGAGCTGACATGAGGAGGACACCGGCATGAGCAGCCGCCAAGGGAGACGCAACACGAAGCCGACCCGAAGCGAGGTCGCCTCTTACTATCGCTTGCTGAAAAGCGCCGCTGAGTCAGGCGATACCGACGCCGCCCGCCACCTGATCGACCTGCACGAACGTCATTGCTCAGAACAGCGGGAGAACAAGCGCGATGGCGTTTGAGAAGGGCCGCAGCGGCAACCCGAGGGGACGCCCACCTGGCCGCCCGGATCGTCGTGCGCAATGGCGAGAGGCGTTGGAGAAGCACGGTAACGCCCTGGTCGCCAAGGCCGTCGAGCTGGCCCTGGACGGTGATTCCCAAGCCTTGAAGCTGTGCATCGACCGCGCCATCCCCGCCTACCGCCCCACCGCTGAACCTGTCCGCTTCGAGATCGAAGGCGACACCCTGACCGCCAAAGCCGAGTCGATCCTGTCGGCTGTCTCCGAGGGCAGCATCGACCCGCAGACGGGCCGGGCCCTTATCGACGCCATCGGCTCACTGGTGAAGGTGCAGGAAATTGACGACATACAGCGCCGCCTCGATGCGCTGGAGGAGAAACGACCCGATGACCACTAAGCGGCATGAGTGGATGCGACAGCACGTAGACCGCACCAAGTGGGGCGAGACGATGCCCCGGCAATACCGCGTGCAGATCGTGACCCGGCAAGGCGACTGGCTCGCCACCCTGGTCGGCAATGACGCCGATGCCCTGCAAGCCCGCGCCAAGCGCATGTCGGCAAACATCCGTGGCTCAAGGGTGGCTGGCCATGCGGCGTGACCTGATACAGCGCCTTGAGCGACTGGAGCAGCAAGGGGCGGCCAGTGATGACAACGCCCCGTCACGTACCTATCAGGCTATGCGGAACCTTGGCATCGAAGCCCCGGAGCCGATGCTTGGTGAGCCCCGTCACGAATGGCTGAATCGCGTGCCCCTGGAAGCCCTCGAATCGCTGCTGGAGGAGCGCGACGCCCATGCCTAACCGTGACCTGCTGAAACGCCTGGAAGCCCTCGAAAGCCAGCATGGACAGGATGAGTCGGGCCCCCGTCTGGTGGTGCTGACCAGCCCCTACCCCGGCCCGGTCATTGGCTATCGCGGTGAAGGCATCGAGACACGCCGCCTGGAGGGCGAGAGCGACGACGATTGCTGGCAGCGCCACGTTGCCGCCCTGAAAGCCGCCCATCCCACCAAGGTCGTGACAATCAGCGCACAGCTTACTGAGGAGGACTGATGGCCTTCCGTACCGATGACCCAACCCTACGCATTGAGCAACCCCAACCGAAGGAAGACAGCATGACTACCGAAGCCCAGGAACGTACCCAGGCCCGCATCGACCACGACCAGTGGCTGGAATCCCAGCGCCCCAAGACTAGCCGCGACGTGCGTGCCGACAAGATCGAGCGCGATGCACGCGGTGACAACGCCGGTCAGGGTGCCAGCGATGCCCGCCAACAGATGATCGACCGCATGAAGGGAGACGCCTGATGAAGACCCCCGAGCAAATCGAGAAGCGCCTGGCTGACATTTCAGCCGAGCGTGACGAGATCGCCGCGACTGACTTCGATGCCGAGATGCGCCTGGCCACTATCGAGGGTGGCGACCTGGATGCCATTGAAGCCCGCCAGAGCGAGGCAGAACGCCGCGACAAGCGCCTGCGCATCGAAGCCGAGGCACTGGCCGACATTCTGCCCGAGGCTCGCCGTGTGGCCGCCCAGCCGCGTATCGACGCCATCCGTGAGCAGGAACGCAAGCAACAGGAACAAGCCCGCAAGGCTGCCGACAAGGCGCGTAAGGCCGTGGCCGCATTGACCCAGGCGATGACCGACTATGCCGCCGCCTGCGATGCACAAGACCTGCGGGTGCAGATGGGCCAGCTTGCCCGCGAGATCGACGCCGACCTGGAGACAGTGCGGGACATGGCTCACCACGACTTGGCCAGCGACCTGGAATCCGTGCGAACCCAGCTTGCGAACTGGATCGGCCTAGCGATGCCCCGAGGCGGCATGGCCTACGGCGACCCGAAGACCACGGACCTGGCGAGGGCGGCATGAGCCATGAACGTGAAGGCGAGCTGCAAAAGCGGTGGCTCGCCCGCTACCGGAAGCGTGACTTCCATAAGGGCAGCCCCAGGGACCGGGCCCACCGGGAGAGCCAGCGGCTCCGCGACTACCGGGAACGCCTGCAACACACCTTATAGCGTCGTCGAGCCCGCCCCGTGCGGGCTTTTTCCTGCCTGGCTTGAAAAACAATCGACGCCTTTCAAGCGGGCCGTGGTCAGCGCGACCACACCTGCAAGCCATGCCGGAGGGTTTTGCGAAAGTCTCGTAATACTCACCGCACGCGGGTAGCCCGAGCCCCGCCAGCAACGATGACTCAGGCTGAGGAACCGTAGGGGGGGGGGACGATCCGGTACACCCCCTGCGGATGAAACAGTGCAACGAATGAAACGGCTGAATCCCTATGATTGGAGGGATTTCCCGATGATTGCTTAAGGCTATTGGAAAGATGAATTTGATAGGCTTTTCGTGCGTTTCGCTCAACCCAAAAAAGAGGACTAATTGATAGCTTGCGAACATTGTTTAGAGGTCAGCAAAGCACGGCTTGTATGCCTATTTGTATGCCCACCCCAAGATTAGATCATAAGATATTGATTTACTTGAATAGTGCGTGTCGCCCCATCCCTTCAAGCAAGTCATCCGGACTACGCACTACATCGTGAGCGCCCCTTGGTTGTGACTCCGGTTACGGCCTCCCTGATCTTGCGCGGAGCCAGATGCGCGGCTCGGTCATGGCCGGCGAGCCATGACCCGACTGTCAGTCTTTCCGAGTCGGATTCATGATGGATCCGGAAGACCTAGCCTTGGTGGCTTGACCCTTGTCTACGATTGGCCATTGCATGCCTTTGCG
>NZ_JBSREH010000027.1:0-10975 GCF_055145905.1 Modicisalibacter sp.
GCAGAGATGCATTCGGCGGTTGAGACGGAATCGGAGGTCAAAAAATGCTCGCTGACGGCGATAGGGAAAGTGTCGACGCCGGCATCACGGATTCAGGATAATAAGAGCGCGCGCGAGGGTGCCCAACCTGACATTGATGAACCCCGAGGCTGATTTTGCGTTGCAGTAAAACGCCTGAAAACAGGGCAACCATGGGCTTTTTGGTATGACGATGGCTCAGTCTGTCGGGGGGAGGGGGTTCGCTGCACCGGGGGGAGGGGGGGCGGAGTCTTCTTTGTAAATTGTTGTAACTTTTCGGGATCAGGGGACGCTGGGCAGCTCGATTTCATCGCTGCGCTGGATGCCTTCGGTCATCTGCTGGCACAGGCGCAGGAATTCGCGCATGCCGGTGCTCAAATACTTGTGACGGTGCCAGATGAAGGCGAACTGGCGGCGCAGGTCGATCTCGGGCGTGGCGATCGGCACCAGGCTGCCGCGCCGGAAGGCGTCGCGCAGGGCCAGGTTGGAGACGCAGCCGATGCCCAGCCCCGATTCCACCGCCCGCTTGATGCCTTCGGTGTGCTCCAGCTCGAGGCGGATGTTGAAGCGCCCGCGGCGATGGCGCGTGGCCTGTTCCAGGGTCAGGCGCGTCCCCGAGCCCTGTTCGCGCATGATCCAGGCCTCCCGCAGCAGCCGGTCGAGGCCCACCTCACCGGCGCCGGCCAGCGGATGATGCGGCGCGCAGAACACCGTCAGTTCGTCCTCCACCCAGGGCTGCAGCACCACGTCCTCGTGCTGGCAGTTGCCCTCGATCAGCCCCAGGTCCAGCTCGTGCTGGATGATGCGCTCGACGATCGAGGCAGTGTTGCGCACATGCAGGCGCACCCGGCTGCCGGGGTGGCGCTGCATGAAGTCGCTGATCAGCAGGGTGGCCAGATAGTTGCCGATGGTCAGCGTGGCGCCCACGTCCAGCGAGCCGATGCCGCGCTGGCCGCGCAGCAGCTCCTCGATCTCCTCGCCGCGGTCGAGCAGGGCCACCGCCTTGGGCAGCAGCTGGAAGCCCAGGGCGTTGAGCTTGAGCCGGCGGCCGATGCGATCGAACAGCCGGCAGTCGAACTGGCGCTCCAGCTCGGCCAGTGCCGTGCTGGCGGCGGACTGGGAGAGCGCCATTTCGCGGGCGGCGCGGGAGACGCTCTGGTGCTGGGCGACGGCGACGAAGACTTCGAGCTGGCGAAGGGTGTAGCGCATGGGGCGGACTCGTGACGGCTCTTTATCAAGATTGCCGATAAGGGTTATCCAGACAACCCATTTAACAGATATCGGCCAGGGTCTTAGAATTATGGGAAAGCTAAAGTTCGATGTATTATTCTTTTTTGGAATATATTGAGAGGCCCTGATGAGCAAGTACGCCCTGGAAGAAGTGCTGAGCGTCCACCACTGGAACGATACCCTGTTCAGCTTCCGCACGACCCGGGAACGCAGCCTGCGCTTCAAGAACGGCCAGTTCGTGATGATCGGCCTGGAGGTCGAGGGCAAGCCGCTGGTGCGCGCCTACTCCATCGCCAGCCCCAACTACGAGGACCACCTCGAGTTCTTCAGCATCAAGGTGCCCGACGGCCCGTTGACCTCGCGCCTGCAGCACCTCAAGGTCGGCGACCAGATCATGGTCAGCCGCAAGCCGACCGGCACCCTGGTCACCGATGACCTGCTGCCGGGCCGCAACCTCTATCTGCTGTCCACCGGCACCGGCCTGGCGCCGTTCATGAGCCTGATCCAGGATCCGGAGGCCTACGAGCGCTTCGAGAAGATCGTGCTGATCCACGGCGTGCGCACCGTCAGTGAGCTGGCCTACGCCGACTTCATCGAGAAGGAGCTGCCGGCCCACGAGTACCTGGGCGAGGAGATCAGCGAGAAGCTGGTCTACTACCCGACCGTGACCCGCGAGGAATTCCGCACCACCGGCCGTCTGACCGATCACATCCGCAGCGGCAAGCTGTTCGAGGACACCGGCCTGCCGGCGCTCGATCCCAAGCAGGATCGTGCCATGATCTGCGGCAGCCCGGCGATGCTCGATGAAACCAGCGCGCTGCTCGACGACCTGGGCTTCAAGATCTCGCCGCGCATGGGCGAGCCGGGCGACTACGTGATCGAGCGCGCCTTCGTCGAGAAGTGACCGGGCGGCGCCCGGCGCGGTACGCCACAAGCGCGACACGGAAATAAGCAACGCCCCCATGACAAGGTCATGGGGGCGTTGTTGTTCGGGATGGATGCGAGCGCAAGTTGGCTCTGAAACGTCGGCGAGCGTAGCCAGTTTCCAGGCCGAACTCAGACCGCGTCCTTGCCCGTCTCGCCGGTCCGGATGCGAATCACCTGCTCCAGCGGCGAGACGAAGATCTTGCCGTCGCCGATCTTGCCGGTGTTGGAGACGCTGGTGATCGCCTCGATGACCTGTTCGGTCATGCTGTCGTCGACGGCGACCTCGAGCTTGACCTTGGGCAGGAAGTCGACGACGTATTCGGCGCCCCGATACAGCTCGGTGTGGCCCTTCTGGCGACCAAAGCCCTTGACCTCGGTCACGGTAATGCCCTGCACGCCGATCTCGGAGAGCGACTCGCGGACATCGTCCAGCTTGAACGGCTTGATGATGGCTGTCACCAGTTTCATCGTCTTGACTCCTCGCCTTGGGGCGGGGCCGGCACGCGGAGGCCGGCCCCGGATTGCGTCGGTACTGTTGCCCTAAAGCATACACCGCTCGTTGGGCGAATAAAAAAGACCCCCCGAAGGGGGCCAGGTGGAGCACGCCAGCTCACTCGGTGTGTCGGCGGCGCTACTTGTTGCCGCCGACGGTAAATTCCGGATAGGCCTCCAGTCCGCACTCGGCCAGGTCGACCCCCTCGTATTCTTCTTCCTCGCTGACCCGTATGCCCATGATCGCCTTGAGGAGCAGCCACACCAGCAGGCTGGCGAGGAACACCCAGGCGAAGATGCCGATCACCCCGATCAGCTGGGCGCCGAAGGTCGCCTCGCCGTTGGACAGCGGCACCGCCATCACGCCCCAGATGCCGGCCACGCCGTGGGCGGAGATGGCGCCCACCGGATCATCGATGCGCAGCTTGTCGAGGGTCACGATCGAGGCCACCACCAGCAGCCCGCCGATGGCGCCGATCAGCGTCGCGCCCAGGGCGGTGGGGGAAAGCGGGTCGGCGGTGATAGCCACCAGGCCGGCGATCGCCCCGTTGAGCGCCATGGTCAGGTCCGCCTTGCGGAACCAGAGCTTGGCCAGGATCAGCGCGGCGATCACGCCGCCCGCCGCCGCGGCATTGGTGTTGACCAGTACCTGCGCCATGTGGTTCGCCGAGGTCACGTCGGAGAGCTTCAGCTCGGAGCCGCCGTTGAAGCCGAACCAGCCCATCCACAGGATGAAGGTGCCGAGCGTGGCCAGCGGCATGTTGGCGCCGGGAATGGCGAAGATGGCACCGTTCTTGCCGTACTTGCCCTTGCGCGGGCCGAGCACCAGCACCCCGGCCAGCGCCGCGGCGGCACCGGCGAGGTGCACGATGCCGGAACCGGCATAGTCGGAGTAGCCCAGTTCGTTCAGCCAGCCGCCGCCCCAGGTCCAGTAGCCCTCGACCGGGTAGATGACGGCGGTCATCACCACCGCGAAGGCCAGGAAGGCCCACAGCTTCATGCGTTCGGCCACGGCGCCGGAGACGATCGACATGGCGGTCGCCACGAAGACCACCTGAAAGAAGAAGTCGGCGCGGGCGGAATAGTAGGGGGCGTCGTCACCGCCGGCCAGCACCGCGTCCACGCCGTTCTCGCTGCCCAGCAGCACGCCGAGGTTGGGCAGGAAGCCGCCGGCATCGCTCGAGTACATCAGGTAGTAGCCCACGAGCAGGTACATGGTGCAGGCGATGGCGAACAGCACGACGTTCTTGGTGAGGATCTCCGCGGTGTTCTTCGAGCGTACCAGGCCGGCCTCCAGCATCGCGAAGCCGGCGGCCATCCACATGACCAGCACCCCGCAGATGAGGAAGTAGAAGGTATCGAGCGCGTAGTTGAGCTCTGTCATCGTTGTTGTCTCCTTGTCCTGCGTCTCAGACGGCGTCGGGGCCCCGTTCGCCGGTACGAATCCGGATCACGTCCTCCAGCGGCGTGACGAACAGCTTGCCGTCGCCGATCTTGCCGCTGTTGGCGGCGGCTCGGATGGCCTCGAGCACGCTGTCCACCCGGTCGTCGTCGAGGGCGATCTCGATCTTCACCTTGGGCAGGAAGTCCACGACATACTCGGCGCCGCGATACAGCTCCGTATGCCCCTTCTGGCGACCGAAACCTTTCACCTCGGTGACGGTGATGCCCTGCACCCCGTTGTCGGCCAGGGACTCGCGCACATCGTCGAGCTTGAAGGGTTTTATAATGGCGGTGATGAGTTTCATCCCTTGCGTCTCCTTGTGGTCGGCTGGCGCCTGAAAGCGATATGGCGAAGGATGTGCCACCTTTGTTTTTGTTGATTGAAAACAGTGAGATGAATTGTTTTCGCCACCGATTTAGAGGCGCGTCGGGATGACATGCTGCAACGCAGCGCACTGTTTTGGTGCCGGCGGACACCGCCGCTGCATCACCCTGGCGCAGGCGGGGAACGACCTCGTGACCGGGCCTGGCGAAGGTCCCGGGGCGAGCGCAACGCGCTGGTGCAGGGGCGAGTGCGTTGCGTATGCTGGAGACACCCTTGCAAGGAGAGACCCATGATCCCCAACGACCGCATCAGCCGCCTTGCCCAGCAGCTCGGCGAGCGCCTGCAGGATGCCTCCCACGCGCCGGAGGAGATCCAGCGCAACGTGCACCATGTGATGCGCGGTGCCTTCGAGCGCATGGAGCTGGTGACCCGCGAGGATTTCGACATCCTCATGGACGTGCTGCAGCGCACCCGCTCCCGCGTCGAGGCGCTCGAGAAGCAGGTCGCCGCGCTGGAAGCGTCGCTGGACGCCGAGACGCCCTCGGCCGAGAGCGCCGCCCCGGTGTCCGCCGGCGAGACGGCGACCGCTCCCGCGCCGGATGACGCCACGTCGGAGCGCGAGTCCGCCGGAACCGGCGAGGCCGCCGCGGCGGATGAGCCCCGGCCCGCGGACGACGACTCGGCGTCGCGTTGAGCCACGCCCTTGCCGATGACGGCCCGATCTGTATCAATGAATGCTGAATCAACAGATTCTTAAGTAGCGAGCCGGGCACTGCCGGTCCGGCTCGCGGCCACGTCGTCGGATCAAGGAGCCGCCCATGGCACTCGCTCTCGTTCATACACGCGCCGGGCTGGGGCTCGAGGCGCCGGAGGTGCTGGTCGAGGTGCACCTGGCCAACGGCCTGCCGGGCATGACGCTGGTCGGCCTGCCGGAAACCGCCGTGCGCGAGAGCCGCGAGCGGGTGCGCAGCGCCCTGACCAATGCCGGGTTCGACTTTCCCACCACGCGGCGCATCACCGTCAACCTGGCGCCGGCGGACCTGCCCAAGGAGGGCGGCCGCTTCGACCTGCCGATCGCGCTGGGTATCCTGGCGGCCTCCGAGCAGATCCCCGTCGCGTCGCTCGAGTCCGTGGAGTGCCTCGGCGAACTGGCCCTCGACGGGCGGCTGCGCCCGGTCTCCGGCGTGCTGCCCGCCGCCCTGGCGGCGCGCCGTGCCGAGCGGACCCTGCTGCTGCCCGAGGACAACGCCGACGAGGCCGCGCTGGCCGAGGGGCTGACGGTGCAGGCGGCAGGGCACCTGAGCGAGGTGGTCGCGCACCTGCTGGGGCAGGCCACGCTGCCGGCCCACACCCTCACGGCACCGACCCCGTCCCGGGCGCCGCTGGCGGATCTCGCCGAGGTGCGTGGCCAGCATCAGGCGCGCCGCGCGCTGGAGGTGGCGGCGGCGGGCGGGCACAACCTGTTGTTTGCCGGTCCGCCGGGCACCGGCAAGACCATGCTCGCCAGCCGCCTGCCGGGCATCCTGCCGCCGCTGTCGGCGGACGAGGCGCTCGAGGTGGCCTCGGTGCGCTCGGTCTGCGGGCTCGACCTGCTGGCGCAGTGGGGGCAGCGTCCCTTCCGCTCGCCGCACCACACCGCCAGCGGCGCGGCGCTGGTGGGCGGCGGTTCGCGGCCGCGGCCCGGCGAGATTTCGCTGGCCCACCACGGGGTGCTGTTTCTCGACGAGCTGCCGCAGTTCGACCGCGGCGTGCTGGAGGTGATGCGCGAGCCGCTGGAGTCCGGCGAGATCCACATCGCCCGGGCCAGCCGCCAGCGCCGCTTCCCGGCGCGTTTTCAGCTGGTCGCGGCCATGAATCCCTGCCCCTGCGGGCACCTGGGCGACCCGCGCCAGGCCTGCGTATGCACCCCGGCGCAGATCCAGCGCTACCAGTCGCGGCTATCCGGGCCGCTGCTCGATCGCATCGACCTGCAGGTCGAGGTGCCGGCCCTGCCGCCCGACCAGCTGACCCGCGACACCCGGGGCGAGAGTTCGGCCACGGTACGCGAGCGGGTGCTCGCCGCCCGCGAGCGGCAGCTGGCACGGGGGCATCTCAATGCCCGGCTGCCCGGAGCCGCGCTGGAGGCCGCCTGTGCCCTGCCGGAGGCCGAGCGGGTCTGGCTGGCCGAGGTGCTGACCCGGCTCAAGCTCTCGGCACGGGCCTACCATCGCGTGCTGCGGGTGGCACTGACGCTCGCCGACCTGGCCGGTGTACCGCATCCCGGCCGCCCCCAGCTGATGGAGGCGATCGGCTATCGCCAGCTCGACCGGCTGCGCGGCGGCGGGGAATCCTCGGCCTGAACGCCAGGCCATCCGGGTCACGGAGGACCGAGCCATGACAGCACGTCGTTTCACCCGAGTGATCGGCAGTCCCGGGAGCCCGGCATGACGGCCCTGCTCGAGTCCCTGCCGCTGGCGGTCAGCGTCGGCCTGTTCGCGGCCTGTGCCCTGGTGATCGGGGTGGTGGGCACCCGGCTGACCCGGGTAGTCGATGATCTCGCCGATCGCACCGGGCTGGGCGAGGCCGTTGCCGGGGCGCTGCTGCTGGGCATGGCGACCTCGCTGTCGGGCATCGTGCTGTCGGTGTCCGCGGCACTTTCCGACCAGCCGGAACTGGCGATGAGCAACGCCCTGGGCGGCATCGCCGTGCAGACGCTGTTCCTGACGCTCGCCGACCTGGCGCACCGGCGCGCCAATCTGGAGCATGCCGCGGCCTCGATCGGCAACCTGATGCAGGGCGGCCTGCTGATCTGCCTGCTGGCGCTGCTGCTGGTGGGGCGCTTCTCGCCGGAGTGGACCCTGTGGCAGGTGCACCCCGTCACGCCGCTGCTGTTCATCATCTATCTGTTCGGGCTGCGTCTGGTCAGCCGCGCCCAGCACAACCCCATGTGGCAGCCGGCGCGCACCCGCGAGACCCGTCTCGACGAGCCGGACGATCAGGCGCTGGCCCGCTCACTGACCACGCTGTGGCTGGCGTTCGTGATCATGGCGGCGGTGCTCGGCGTGAGCGGCTGGCTGCTGGAGCGCAGCGCCACGGTGATCAGCCAGCGCACCGGGCTCAGTCAGGCGGCGGTGGGGGTGCTGATGACCTCGGTGGTCACGTCGCTGCCGGAGCTGGTCACCTCGATCGCCGCCGTGCGGCGCGGCGCCCTGACCCTGGCGGTGGCCGGCATCATCGGTGGCAATGCCTTCGACACGCTGTTCGCCGCGGCCTCGGACATCGCCTACCGCGGCGGCTCGATCTACCATGCCGTGCCCGACGACGTATCGCTGTGGGTGGCGCTGTCGCTGTTGATGACCGGCATCCTGATGCTGGGTCTGATCCGCCGCCAGGAGCAGGGCCCGGGTCGGATCGGCTTCGAGAGCGTGGCGATCATCGCCTGCTATCTGGCCGGGGCGGCGATGCTGGTGCTGGGCGGGTCGGCCGCCCCGGCGTGAGAGGGCGGCGTCAGCGGCCGGGCAGCACGGTCTCCAGCGCCGCCAGGCGGCCCTCGGGCAGGGCGTCGGCCAGGGTGCTGATGCGCAGCACGTCGCCCAGTGCCGGGTGCGCGGGGCGATGGATCAGCGCCCCATCGGCGAGCAGGGCGGTGTGCACGTGCTCGGCGGTCTCGGCGTCGGGCAGACACACGGCGATGAAGTTGGTGTCGCTCGGCGGCACCTCGGCGCCCAGCGCGCGCAGCCGCTCGGCGAGCTGCTCGCGGCGCCGGATCACCGCGTCGACGTGCTCGCGGGTCTCGCCGGGGTGGTCGAGCACCGTCTCCGCGGCGGCCAGGGCCAGCGAGGAGACGGCATAATGGATGCGCACCTTGTGCAGCATGGCCAGCGTCCCCGGGTCGGCGATCGCGTAGCCGATGCGCAGCCCGGCGAGCCCGTGGGCCTTGGAAAAGGTCCGCACGCGGATCACGCCGGGCCACACGGCGCCCGCCTCGGGCGCGTCGGCATCGCCGCGGAAGTCGTGATAGGCCTCGTCGAGCAGCAGGGTACAGTCCGCCGGCAGGGCGTCGCGCAGTGCCTGCACGGCCGCGTCGTCATGGCAGTGGCCACTGGGGTTGTCGGGGTTGGCCAGATAGACCAGCCGGGCGTGGTGCTGGTGGGCGTGTTCCGCCAGGGCGGCGAGGTCGGGTGCCAGTCGGCCCGGTGCGCGGCGATAGTCGACCTCGACCACCCGGCAGCCCTGGCCGGCGGCGAAATAGCGGAAGGTCGGGTAGGTACCGGCGCTGGTGATCACGGTGTCACCGGGCTCGCAGGTGGCGCGCAGCGCCAGGGCGAGCAGGCTGTCCGCGCCGGCGTCCACCAGCAGGGCCTCGACTGGTGTGTCCAGTGCCTCGGCCAGCCGGCGGCGCACGCCCAGCGCCTCGGCATCGCCGTAGCTGCGCGCCAGCTCGGCCACGGCCTCGCCGAAACGCGCCTTCAGGGCGTGATGCGGCATGTCGAGCCCTTCGTTGGAGCCCAGTCGGTGCGGAATCGAACGCCCCAGCTTGCGTTCCAGGGCCTTGAGGCCGGGGAAGGGGTTGGCGGGGCCTTCACGATAGAGGTGACGGGCGTAGCGGGGCATGACTGACGACTCCTTGCTCGGGTGAGGCTGGCCGGTCATTGTGGCGCGCGATGCCGGGTGCCGCAAAACGCGGGATGGGGCGATTACAGCGCTGAGGCATCCAGCGCACCGTCGATATGGTAGCGCCAGCGCGGCGCGTCGCTGCCCGGGCGGCGCAGCGTCAGCTCCAGGCGGTAGGGCAGCAGGCGGCGGTCGGAGAGGGCGAGGATCGGGCCTTCGGTCTGCAGCCGGCTTTCCAGGATCCACTGGTTGTCGGGGGCCGCGGACTCGTTCGCCGTGGGCGTCCAGTTGAGGACCTGGGGGCCGCCGTCGCGGCCGAGCAGGGCGCGGGTGAGCGCCTCGCGGAAGGTGTCGGTGGCGATGGGCAGGTCGGCATCGACCCGAGGCGGGGCCAGCAGCAGGACGCGTTCCTCGGCCGGGATCGCCCAGTGGGGGGCGGTCATGGCGGCCTCGGCGGCGCGCTGGCTCAGCCCCTGCAGGGCCCGGCGCTCGGGCGTGGTGCTCGAGGGCGGGGCGCCGGCACAGGCGGCCAGCAGCAGGGCGAGGCAGAGGCTGCAGAGCGTGCGTTTCACGGCGTCACCGAGGGCTGGTCGGCCGGTTCGATGACGCCGTCGAGAAACTGGTCGAGCTCATCGAACAGGGTGTCGCGGATCGGCGGGCTCTCGTTGACCAGATGGTGACGCGCCTCGGGGTGGCGATGGACCCGGGCGCGGGGGAACTTGCGGGTCAGCACCTCGAGGTTCCAGCTCCAGTCGACGGTCAGGTCCTGTTCGCCCTGCAGGATCAGCACCGGCAGGTCGCTGGCCGGCAGTGCCAGCATGTGGGCCATCCAGCGGCGCATCGCCGACACCCAGGTGAGCGTCAGGCGGTCCGGCTGCAGCGGGTCGTGTTCGCGCAGGAAGTCGGCGAACTCGGCGTCGTTGGAGTTGGGCTGGTAGCGACGCGGGATCGAGCGGATGAAGGGGCTGGCCAGGCGGTGCAGCCAGCTCGACTGCGGCCAGCCCCAGGGGCGGACCAGTGGCGCGAGCAGGGCCAGTGCTTCCCAGGGTGCCGTGGTGCCGCGGCCTAGGGCGTCGGTGGCGAGAATCGCCGCGCCGGTGCTCTGGCCGATCCCCACCCAGGGGCCGGGGGCGAGCGTGCGATGGGTAAGGTGGTGCTGCAGCGCCTGCAGGCAGGCGCCGTACTCCTCGAAGTCGTCGATGGTGGCGCGGGGCCCGCTCGACAGGCCGTGACCGGGCAGGTCCCAGAGCACCACGCGCCAGCCCCGGGCGAGCAGCCGTTCCAGCAGGTGGCGGTAGAGGCCCAGGTGGTCGAAGTAGCCGTGGACCACAAATGCCGTGCCGCAGGGGTCGCCGGGGCACCAGACCTGTGCCCACAGACGGTAGCGGTCGGTATCCACGAAACCGGCGTACAGCTCGACCCCTTCCGACAGCAGGGGCGCCAGCCGGTAGTGGGCCAGATACTCGCCCAGCGCCTCGGCGCGCGACGCGTCGACCGCGGCGAGCGGCCCCAGCGCCTGTAAGGGGGCGAAATCGGTCATGACATCTCCCAGGTTCGCTTCCATGCTTGTGCCGATTGTGAACGAGAGAGGGCCGTCTGTCGCTGGTCAATCCCCGGCGATCGTGGCTGGCGCGTCTCCGCGGCATGAGTCTTAGCCCTTAGTCGAGCGGTGTCCACAGCGCCCCCGCTTTCGGTTAATATATGGAAGACGTTTCCATAATTGCTTTTGCCATAATGAATACCGTATCGGCGACCCAACGCCGATGTGACAGCGCAGCGAGAGGACATCGTTCCATGACCGACCGCGTTACCCGCCACCGCCTGCAGGTGGCCGCCGAACTCGACCGCTTCATCACCGACGAGGCCCTGCCCGGCACCGGTGTCGACCCCGAGGCCTTCTGGGCCGGCGTCGATGCCCTGGTCCACGACCTCGCGCCCACCAACCGC
>NZ_JBSREH010000028.1:0-10116 GCF_055145905.1 Modicisalibacter sp.
GCCTTCGTCGCCTCCGCCCGCGATGGCGTCACTGACCTTTCGTCCGCTGGAAGTAAACGGGGGTGTGTCGCCGGAAGTGGCGGCGCGGGACTTGCAGCTGACGGCTCAGCAAGCCCAGTCGGCGCAGGGCAAGGACGATGTTCTGCAGCAGCTGGTACGCCACCAACTCGAGATGATGGTGACACCGGTCATCCGCTGGGAAGGGGATGTCTGGTCGGGGTTGTTCATGGCCCTGACCCTGCATGTGCCGCCGGAAGCCGAGCAGCATCAGCGTGATGGTGATTCGCACGATGACGCGCCCGAGGGCAGCTGGCACAGCGAGTTGACGTTGCGACTGGCCAACCTGGGCGAGCTGGGGGTTCGGCTTTGGCTGAAAGAGCGGTCCGTCGCCCTGGAAATTCGCACGACCGAGACTTCGGTGCTTGCCCGGCTGGAGAAGGGGCGGGAGGATTTCGAGTCACGGCTGCGTCGTTGTGGGCTGGATGACGTGCGAGTCAGTGTATTGCGTGACGAGGGTGATGCATGACCTATCGGGACCCGCGTGCCGAGTCGCGCCGTCAGGCCGTGGCGCTGGCCTACCGCGAGGGCGATGCCGCACCGCAGGTGGTCGCCAAGGGCTATGGCGAGCTGGCCGAGCGGATCGTCGCCGAGGCGCGCCGCCAGGGCGTGTTCGTCCATGATGCGCCGGAACTGGTCGGTTTGCTGATGCAGGTCGATCTGGATGCCCGGATACCGCCGGCTCTCTACCAGGTCATCGCCGAGCTACTGGTCTGGGTCTACGGGCTCGAGAGCGATTCAATGGAGAAAGATCGTTGATTCCCCCATTGATTGATCAACGATAGACGAGCGGATCGCTTATTGGTTTATCCTTTTTTACGTTTTTTGCTCCACGAATCTCCTTCCTGAACAAGGCGTTAATGCGTTGTTGCTGACATATGTCACGTTTCCTGCAGCGTGGCTGAGTTTCCTGCGCGAAGCAGTTGAACTTCTTAATAAAAAAGTCTCACAATAGTCGCACACTGACAGCGTTCAGTGGCCGGGCGACTCATGATATGGGCCCGATAACAAGTTGAACGGCCTCGAATCGTTCACGCCGGTAATTGCAGGGAATACACGTGATGCCTACTGATAGCCTCCTGAGTGACATTCAGGACACGAATCTCTCCTATCTGCTGCTGGTCCAGCGGCTGCTCAACGAGGATCGCCCGACGGCGATGTTCCGGCTCAAGCTGAGCGAGGAGATGGCCGACCTGCTCGTCTCGCTCTCGGTCAAGCAGTTGGGGCAGCTGGCGCGCTCCAATCAGCTGCTGTGCCGGCTGTGCTTCGAGGAGCCGGACCAGCTGCGCAAGCTTATCGAAGATCCGCGCGACCAGGGACTCGGTCAGATCCATTCGGCACTGCTCATGGCTTCCGGTTCGGAAGTGCGGTGTCCGGATCCGACATCAGGCTGGAGGTGAGATCATGGCCGACAAGAGTCTCGTCAGCGAGATGCGCCAGGTCCAGATGGCGATCGAATTGATCGAACTGGGCGCGCGGCTGCAGGTTCTGGAAACTGAAACCGACCTGAGCCGTGCCCGGCTGATCAAGCTCTACAAGGAAGTTCGCGGCATGTCACCGCCCAAGGGGATGCTGCCGTTCTCCACGGACTGGTTCATCACCTGGCTGCCGAACATCCATTCTTCGCTGTTCTACAACATCTACCAGCGTCTGCTCGAGGACTATGGCTGTGACCGCATGGGGGCCTTCGTGCGCGCCTTCAAGCTATACCTCGAGCAGCTCTCGCTGGAAGAGGATGCCGAGCCGGTGCTGGGGCTGACGCGCGCCTGGACGCTGATCCGCTTCTTCGAAAGCGAGCTGCTGGAGCTGTGCGAGTGCACCAGTTGCCATGGCCGCTTCGTCGTGCATGCCCACACGCCTCCCCAGGGGTTTGTCTGTGGCATCTGCCAGCCGCCGTCGCGTGCCGGCAAGACCCGCAAGCGTCGTCAGGCGGCGGCGAACCGCCGCCAGCAGGCCGATGACGATGCAGAGCCGGTCGGCACCACGCGACGCCAGGCCTGATCCAAAAGAATTCACGCCTACCCCCTCAAGCGCACGGGGCCTCTGCCGATAACGGGTGGGAGGCCCCGTTTTTTGGCAAGGGATACATCGTGCTTATTGTTCTCGGTTATATCATCGTTGTTGCAGCCGTGTTCGGCGGCTATGCCATGGTGGGCGGTCACCTGGGCGCCATGTTCCAGCCGGCCGAGCTCGTCATCATCGCCGGTGCGGCGCTGGGGGCCTTCGTCGCTTCCAACAACGGCAAGGCGATCAAGGCGACGCTGCGCACTTTCTCCAAGCTCAAGCGCACCACCAAGTACAACAAGACCATGTACATGGAGCTTCTGGCGCTGCAGTACAACCTGCTCTCCAAGGCAAGGCGCGACGGCATGCTGGCCATCGAACGGGATATCGACGACCCGCAGAACAGCCCGATGTTCGCCGACTACCCCAAGCTGCTTTCCGACCCCATGATCATGGCCTTCCTGACCGATTACCTGCGGTTGATGGTCAGCGGCAACATGGATCCCTTCGAGATTGATGCCCTGATGGAGCATGAGATCGAGACCTTTCAGCACGAGGCGGAAATTCCCTCCCACGCCCTGCATGCCGTCGGCGACGGGTTGCCGGCCTTCGGCATCGTCGCCGCGGTCATGGGGGTGGTGCATGCGCTGGGAGCCGCCGACCAGGGCGGGGCGGAAATGGGCATGCTGATCGCCAACGCGCTGGTCGGCACCTTCGTGGGCATCCTGCTGGCCTATGGCTTCGTCAACCCGGTGGCGGGGCGCATCCTGCTGCAGGTGAACGAGGCGGTGAAAATGCTGCAGTGCATTCGCGTCACCCTGATGGCCAGCCTCAACGGCTATGCGCCGCAGCTCGCCGTGGAGTTCGGTCGCAAGGCGCTGTTCACCGCCGAGCGTCCGACGTTCACCGAGCTTGAAGATCATGTGCGCTCCTCCAAGAACACCGCGGGTGGTTCATGAGTGGCAATCGCCCGATCGTCGTCAAGCGCCGCAAGAACAAGAGTGCCGGCCATCACGGCGGAGCCTGGAAGATCGCCTATGCGGACTTCATGACCGCGTTGATGGCGCTGTTTCTGGTGTTGTGGATTCTGGCACGCTCCAACGAGGCGCAGCTGCGCAGTATTGCCGAGTACTTCCGGACGCCGCTCCCGGTAGCCATGGCCGGCGGCAACAAGACCTCCGCCAGCACCAGCGCCATCCCCGGCGGTGGGCCGAGCCCCATGCACAGCGAGGGAGAGCGTCCGCGCATCGATGACCGCCTGCACACCCGGCCTGCCGACGAGCAGCGCCAGTTGATGGAGCTCAAGCGGCGCATCGAGTCGGTGATCGAGCGTCAGCCGCACCTGCGGGAGCTGCGTTCGCAGCTGCGTATCGAGCTGACGCCGGAGGGGTTGCGCATCCAGATCGTCGACTCCGAGAAGCGTCCGATGTTCGAGCTGGGCAGCGATCGGGTCGAACCCTACATGCGGGACATCCTCCGTGCCATCGCGCCGGTGCTCAACCAGTTGCCCAACCGGATCAGTCTGAGCGGCCATACCGACAGCCTGCCCTATATCGGCGGCGAAAAGGGCTACAGCAACTGGGAGCTCTCCGCCGATCGCGCCAATGCGGCACGCCGCGAGCTGGTGGCCGGCGGCCTGGATTCCGAAAAGCTGCTGCGCGTGGCGGGCATGGGCTCACGTGTACCGCTCAACGCCGAGGATCCCAGGGATCCGGTCAATCGCCGCATCAGCATCGTGGTGCTGGACAAGCACACGGCGGAAGTCATCCAGAACCAGAGCGGCTTCAAGAGCGTGAAGCCATCGAGCCTGGACTCGTCGCTGTTGCCCAAGGAACTGCGCACCGAGTCCACCCCGAACACGGCGTTGCCTGCCTCCGACACCCGGCGCAATGCCCCTTGACGCGAGTGGAATAGAGCATGGATATCAGCGATTTCTATGAAACGTTCTTCGAGGAGGCTGATGAGCTTCTGGGCGACATGGAGCGCCATCTGCTGGATCTGGACGTCGATGACCCCGATCCCGAACAACTCAATGCCATCTTCCGCGCCGCGCACTCCATCAAGGGAGGAGCGGGCACCTTCGGCTTCCTGGTGCTCCAGGAGACGACCCACATCCTCGAGAACCTGCTGGATCACACGCGTCGCGGCGAGCTGACCCTGCGCCGCGACATCGTCGACACCTTTCTGGAAGCGAAGGACATGTTGCATGACCAGCTGGACGCCTATCGCAATGGCGCCGAGCCCGACCCCGAAGCGTTCGAACGCATCTGTCGCACGCTGAAGCAGCTGGCCCTGGATGAGTTGGGCAAGTCGATGGGCAGTGATGCGTCAGCGGGCGCTGCAGCCACTGCTTCTACAGCCGCTGCCCCGGCATCCGACCCCGAGCCCGCCCCCCGGGCCGATAAATCGTCCGCGCCTGCAGCCGGCGGCGACGCATCGTCCGGAACCGGCAAGGGCGAGACACGCTTGCAGGTCGCGCTGCTCAAGGTGGGTGAAAAGGATCGCCAGCTGCTGGTCGAGGAGCTCGAACAGCTGGGAGAGGTCGCCTCGCAGAGCGGTGATGAACAGCGCTACGTCGTCGAGATGACCACTACCGTCAGTCGTGATGATATCGAGGCGGTGATGTGCTTCATCATCGAACCCGATCAGCTCGAGGTCACGACGCTGGGCGAGGCGGCAGGCACTGCTGCTCAGGAGGTGCCGGCACAAGCGGCGGCGCCGGCGGAGCCGCAAGCCCCCGCCCAGCCGGAAGCCCAGCCGGCAAAGTCACCGAGTGCGCAGCCTGAGGCCGCGCCACCGGCCCGGGAAGACAAGAGCGGCAAGGCCAAGGCGGCGCCCAAGGGCAACAAGGCCAAGAGTGGCGGCGAATCGAGCTCGATCCGGGTGCCCGTCGACAAGGTGGATCAGATCATCAACCTGGTCGGCGAGCTGATCATCACGCAGGCGATGCTCGACCAGACGGCGAGCGAGATCGACGGCGTGACCCACAGTGCGCTGCACAACGGCCTCAACCTGCTCAAGCGCAACGCGCGCGACCTGCAGGAATCCGTCATGTCGATCCGCATGATGCCGATGGATTACGTATTCAGCCGTTTCCCGCGTCTGGTGCGCGACCTGGCCGCCAAGCTCGACAAGGACATCGAGCTGGTGACCGAAGGCAAGTCCACCGAGCTCGACAAGAGCCTGATCGAGCGCATCATCGATCCGCTCACCCACCTGGTGCGCAACAGTCTCGACCACGGTATCGAATCACCGGATGTCCGCGAGGCGGCGGGCAAGTCACGGACCGGGCGCCTGACCCTGTCGGCCCAGCACCAGGGCGGCAACATCCTGATCGAAGTGATCGATGACGGCGCCGGCCTGTCGCGGGAAAAGATTCTCGCCAAGGCACACAACAACGGGCTCAATGTCTCCGACACCATGAGCGACGACGAGGTCTGGCAGCTGATCTTCGCGCCGGGCTTCTCCACGGCCGAGCAGGTCAGCGATGTCTCCGGTCGCGGGGTCGGCATGGACGTGGTCAAGCGCAACATCCAGGCGATGGGGGGGCATGTCGAGATCATGTCCCGGCCGGGCGAAGGCACGACCACGCGTATTGTCCTGCCGCTGACGCTGGCCATCCTCGACGGCATGTCCATCAAGGTCGGCGAAGAGGTCTTCATCCTGCCGCTGGGGGCGGTGCTGGAGTCGCTGCAGCCGTCCCGCGAGGATCTCTACTCCATGGCCGGTGACGACCTGCTGCTCAAGGTGCGTGACGAGTACCTGCCGGTCATCGCCCTGCATCAGGTGCTGGATGTCGCCGATGCACGGACCGAGATTACCGAGTGCATCGTGGTCATCGTTCAGGGCGAGGGGCGGCGTTACGCTCTGGTGGTGGATGATCTCATCGGCCAGCAGCAGGTCGTGGTCAAGAACCTCGAGACCAACTATCGCAAGGTGCCGGGCATTTCCGCCGCCACCATCCTGGGCGACGGCAGTGTCGCTCTGATCCTCGACATCGTCGACCTGCATCGCCTCAGTCGACGCAAGTCCAATTCGCGTGCGGCGGTGACAACTTCGTCCATTCAAGAGGTGCATCCTTCATGACTAGCGTGACCCAGAACCCGACTTCCGCCGACAAGGCCCAGGCGGCGATCGACGCCCACAGCCAGGAGTTTCTGGTCTTTTCCCTGGGTGACGAGGAGTACGCCGTCGACATCCTGAAGGTCCAGGAGATCCGTGGTTACGAGAATGTGACGCGCATTGCCAACGCGCCGGCCTTCATCAAGGGGGTCACCAACCTGCGCGGCGTGATCGTGCCGATCGTCGACCTGCGCATCAAGTTCAACCTGGACAACGTCGAGTACGGTGGTCAGACGGTGGTGATCGTCGTCAACGTCGCCGACCGTATCGTGGGGATCGTCGTCGATGGCGTCTCGGACGTCATGACCCTGACGCCCGAGCAGATCAAGCCCGCCCCCGAGTTCGGCGTGACGCTCTCGTCGGACTATCTGAGCGGCCTCGGTAGCCTCGAGGACCGCATGCTGGTGCTGGTCGATATCGACAAGTTGCTGACCAGCGAAGAGATGGCTCTGGTCGACGGCGCCGCCGAGAAATAGGCCTGCTCCGCGCTGCCGCTCACGGCCGTGGCGATTGCGTCACGGCCGTTTTTGTTCGTACCGCAGGCCGCTCAGGGTTGCGGTGCCGACGTGGCTCTTGACCTCGGTCAAGCGATGGCGCTCAAGTCACACGGAATGGTGCCGATAACCCGTTGAGTAATGGCTGATTACGAGCCGGTGATAACCGGCCTTCCGAAGGCCGGATAGCTGACAATCAAGGGGGTGACGTGAAGCGACTCGACGACATGACCGTCAAGACCAGCTGGATGCTGGTGCTGCTGGTATTCACGACGTTGCTGGTGGGCGTCAGCGCGCTGGGCTGGTATGCCGTGCAGTACAGTCAGGGTGCGCTCGGCTCCCTCAATCAGGTCAACGTCGAGCAGCAGTCCGCCCTCAACCGGGCCAACAGCCAGCTGCTCAGCCTGCGCCTGGCAATTCAGGATCAGTACGCCAGCCTTACCGGTGCCACCTGGGGCGACACCACCGGTGATGCCTCCGCACTGGCTGACCGGCTGGCCACATTGAAGAAGACCTTCGCCGAGTTTCAGGCCATCCCCGTCAAGCCTGCGCATCAGGCCCTGGTCGATCAGGTGGAGGCGGACTTCCGCAAGCTGATCGATGAGGGTATTGCCCCGCAGGTCCAGGCCCTGCAGAACACCGACCTGGCGGCCTACAGCGATGTCGCGCCTCGAGTGCAGGCCCTGAACGACACCTTCTACAAGAGTGCCGTGGACTTCTTCGTCAACGCCGAGAATGACGGTCGCTCCCTCTACCATGCCTTCGGTGACATGGCCGTGACGCTCAAGGCGGCCATCGCCGCGGCGCTCGTCGTGGCGCTGGGGATGATCCTGTTCGTGCTGTGGGGCATCACCCGGAACGTGATTCGCCCGCTGGAGCGGGTGGTCGGCCATTTCGAGCGCATGGCCGAAGGCGATCTATCCGCCAGTATCGAGCAGCGTGGCAACAACGAGATCGGCAAGCTGTTCGCCGCGCTGGCGCGCATGCAGGAGGGGCTGTCGCGGACAGTGAGCAATGTGCGTCGCAGCAGTCAGTCGATCTACCGTGACTCGCAGAGCATCGCCAGCGGCAACAATGACCTCTCGGCGCGCACCGAGCAGCAGGCGGCGTCCCTGGCCGAAACCGCCAGCAGCATGGAAGAGCTCACCTCAACGGTGGAGCAGAATGCCGACAACGCGCGCCAGGCGAGTCAGTTGGCCGGCAGCGCCGCGCAGACTGCGTCGCGCGGTGGTGAGGTCGTCGGCCAGGTCGTCGATACCATGCACGAGATCAGCCGCAGCTCTCATCAGATCGTCGATATCATCGATGTGATCGACTCGATCGCCTTCCAGACCAATATCCTGGCGCTCAACGCTTCGGTGGAGGCCGCGCGGGCCGGCGAGCAGGGCCGTGGTTTTGCGGTCGTGGCCGGCGAGGTGCGCGAACTGGCCAGCCGCTCGGCCGCCGCAGCCAAGGAGATTCGCGGCCTGATCGAAGCGTCCACCTCGCGGGTGGACGCCGGCTCACAGCTGGTCGACCAGGCCGGCGACACCATGCGCGACATCGTCGATTCGGTGCAGCGCGTCAACGACATCATGGACGAGATCGCTGCCGCCTCGCAGGAGCAGAGCCGGGGCATCGCCCAGACCAACCAGGCGGTCAGTCAGATGGACCAGACCACCCAGCAGAACGCCGGCCTGGTGCAGGCGTCCGCGGAGGCCGCCAACACTCTGGCGCAGGAAGCGGACGTGCTGCGCGAGTCGGTGGCGCGCTTCCGCCTGGCGTCACGGTTCGATACGGCGTCGGGCGACACCGCGGCCACGGCCCGGCCGGCGCTGACGCGGCAACCGACAGGCGCCACGGCGGCGAAGCCGGCTGCCGTGACACACGAAGCGGAAGCGGATTGGGAATCTTTCTGATTCAGTGATACCCCTCCCGACGACACGATGCTCGGTTACATAACGACAAACCGACAGACCAAAAACGATAAAGGCCGGCACGCTGCGGCAACACCGGCCACCACGCATAGCCAGCGGGGAACCCAACATGAGAGACAGCCAGCCCGTCACCCAGCGCGAACGCCTGCTCGATGACGACCATTACCTGATCACGCGCACTGACCTCAAGGGGCGGATCACCTACGCCAACCAGGCCTTCGTCGAGGTCAGCGGCTATGAGCGTGACGAATTGATCGGGGCGCCGCACAGCATCGTGCGCCATCCGGACATGCCGGAGGCCGCCTTCGCCGACCTGTGGGAGACCATCCAGGCCGGGGAATCCTGGCGTGGTCTGGTCAAGAATCGCTGCAAGAACGGCGACTATTACTGGGTGGATGCCAGTGTCACGCCGATCCTCGAGGATGGCGAGGTGCAGGGCTATGCTTCGGTGCGGGTCAAGGCCACGCCGGAGGCCTGCGAGCGTGCCGAGCGTGTCTACGCGGCCATGCGCAGCGGCAGCCAGCGTCGCTACACCCTGGACCGCGGACGTATCGTGCGTCGCGGCCTGCTGGGGCGCTTGCGGCGTGTCCGCGTGCGCTCCCTGCAGGGGCGCCTGGTCAGCATGGTGCTTCTGTCGCTGGTGCTGCTGGCCGCCGGCGGCGGGCTGGGCTTGTATGGCGTCGACGCTGCCGGGCAGCGAACCCAGGCGCTCCAGCGTGACGGGCTCGAGGATGTGGCGCGGCTGCAGCAGATCGACCAGCTCACTACCCGTGGGTCGCAGCTGCTCTCCAACAACGATCGCATGACCCTGATGGATCAGCGCTTCGAGTATGCCAAGCGCCTCGAGACGATCATTCAGCGGGTCCAGGCGGTCTGGACGACCTACAGCGAGCGCGGCGTCAATCAGACACCCGAGGCGCAGGCCTTCGGCCGCCAGCTTGAAACCTTCCTCGACGACCACCAGGGCAAGATCGCCACCGCTTTCTCGGGCAAGGAGGCCTTCGACGCCTTCGTCGCCCTGCGTGACTCGCTGCAGCCCCTGCAGAAGGCGAGCAACGCCCTGGGCGAGAGCATCAATAGTTTGATTCAGGCCAAGCAGGCGGCGGCCCGGGAAATGGCCGGTCAGGCGCAGGCGCAGCGACGTCAGATGATGATCGTTCAGGCCGTCCTGCTGGGAGCCGGGCTGGTATTGCTGATTCTGATGGGCGTGCTGACTATCCGCGCGATCCGCCGGCCGATCCGCGAATCCAAGCAGTTCACCCTGCAAATCGCCGCGGGCAACCTGGGTGCGACCCTGCCCAGCCGGCGCAATGACGAGATCGGCGAGCTGATGGCGATGCTCGATACCATGCGCAAGAGCCTGGGTAACATCGTGCACGACGTCGACCGCAGCGTCGCGGTGGTACGGCCGGCCTCGCGGGACATCGCCGCGGGCAACGAGGATCTGTCGTCGCGCACCGAGCAGCAGGCCTCGTCGCTGGAGGAGACCGCCTCGAGCATGGAGGAGATGACCGCCACGGTGA
>NZ_JBSREH010000029.1:0-56517 GCF_055145905.1 Modicisalibacter sp.
TCGGCGCTGTATTGCCTGCGTTTCCTGCTCATGATCAGGTTCTCCTGTCGGAATGATCAGAGCTTAGCGCCTGGTCCGAATTTCGGGGTCCACTTCAGGTGTGGCTGTCCGAACAACCGCCCTCGTGTTTACCTGGTGGAGCTGATGACCGCCCCCCTTGAAGGGAGAAGATTCCCAATTTACCGAAGACCGGACAGGGAGACTTGCCCAGGCCGTGGCTCCCTGTGTGAATTCACTTCCCTGAGCATGCCAGCCAGGCGACCAATCGCTCGTTTCGGATATTGCGAATTTTGTTTATTTCGAATAGCCTGGCAAGTAACGCTAGAACACGAAACGGCAGCCAGCAGTAGCGGGCTGCGTGGAGGTCATGCCATGAACACCGCCACCCAAGATACAGTGCCCGACAACCTCGAGCTCACCCGTCTGGCCAGGGCCAGCGCCACCGAGCTCAGCCAGCTGCTCCGCGAGCGTCCCGAGAGTGACCGGGCGCATATCAAGCTGGATGGAGCAGACCTGGTGCTGCCCCGTCAGGCGCTGGTGCTGCTGCGTGACCTGCTGACCGAGATGGCCCAGGGCAATGCCGTGACTATCCTCCCGACCCATGCCGAGGTGACCACCCAGGAAGCCGCCAACATGCTCAATGTCTCGCGGCCGCATCTGGTCAAGCTGCTCGAGGAGGGCGTGATACCCTTTACCCGGGTGGGCACGCATCGCCGGATTCGCCTGCAGGATCTGCTGGCCTACAAGCGCCAGCAGGAGGAGGCCTCCGAGGCCGCCCTGCAGGAACTGGCCGACCAGGCTCAGGATCTGGGCATGGGCTACTGATGCGCTTCGTGGTCGTCTACGACGCCTGCGTGCTCTATCCCGCGCCCTTGCGGGACCTGCTGATGCGCCTGGCCACCACGGGGCTGTTCGCCGCACGCTGGACCGAGCAGATCCACGATGCGTGGACGCGCAACCTGCTCAAGAAGCGCCCCGAACTGGAGTTCGTCTCCTGAGCCACCGAAGTACTCAGAGTGGCGCAATCATCGCGTCAGCGATCACATTCTGACCACCCCAGGTTGAAGTTTGAAGTGGTCCAATTGGAGCCACGGCCCCGGCTGGCGCGGTTACTGGCGGGGCTGGGGGCATCAGGGTATCGACTTCGATGTTGCGCCCCCAGATACGCCCCCTTGCATGGGGACATGTCAAGAAGTGCCATGAAACGTCCAGACACAAGAAAGGGGCCCGGAGGCCCCTTCTCATGCGGTTTCTGAAGTTTTGTGGCACCTTCTGAAACCCTTGTTTGGTGGAGGCGGCGGGAATTGAACCCGCGTCCGCCGGCACTCGCCCATTGGCTCTACATGCTTAGTTCCGTCTTTTGTTTTAGCGTTACTAGCTCCGACGGGCAGGATCCAGCAACGCGAGCCTTCTTAAGTTTGACGATTGACGTGAAGGCGCCGCCAATCGCGATCCCATTACTTTGCGCTCATCTCCCGTCCACGATGAATGGGCACATCGCTTCGGGGCCAGGCTAACACCAGCAGGTTTTAAGCTGCCAGCGCGCCCTGAGCGTAGTTTTCGTCGTTTGCGACTATTTAATCGTGATGTTGGATTTACGAGATACATCACGCTCTCGGCATGCACCGCAGGGATTGCAACCGGCGTCGAAGCCATGTCGCCCCCGTTGAACTTTCGTACTCTAGCAGATGGGGACCCGGTCACGCCAGTTCAAGGGGCGCGATCAATTGTTTTCGCGCATGATCCGCGCCTTCTGGCGGTTCCAGTCGCGCTGCTTCTCGGTGGCGCGCTTGTCGTGGAGCTTCTTGCCCTGCACCAGCGCCAGCTCGCACTTGACGAGGTTCTTCTTCCAGTACAGCTTGAGCGGCACGCAGGTGTGGCCCTTGTCCTGGGTGCGCGAGAAGATCCTGGCGATCTCCTTGCGGTGCAGCAGCAGCTTGCGGGTCCGCGTCGGGTCGGCCAGCACGTGGGTACTGGCGGTGTTGAGCGGCGTGAAGTGACTGCCCAGCAGCCAGGCCTCGCCATCCTTGATCAGGATGTAGGTGTCGGTCAGCTGGGCCTTGCCGGCACGCAGACTCTTGACCTCCCAGCCAGCCAAGGCCAGGCCGGCCTCGAAGGTCTCTTCGATGTGATACTCGAAGCGTGCCTTCTTGTTCAGGGCGATGGTGTTGCCGCCCGGCTTGTTGGCTTTCTTTTTGGCCATGGGTCCTCTGTGTTCGCTGAGTCCTGTCGACAGCCCTCCAACATGGGGCAAGGCGTGTTACCATTCAAGGGCTTGGCGTGATGATTCCCATGATACGCGCAAGCCCGAGTCAAGTCAGCGGAGAGGTGCATGCCCACGGTCAATCGGTCCGCACTGGTGCGGCATTCCGCCCAGGCCATGTTCGATCTGGTCAACGATTTCGAGCGTTACCCGGAGTTTCTGCCCGGCTGCCGCCGCGCGCGGCTGATAGAGAGCGACCAGGAGCACCTGGTCGGCGAGCTGACCCTGGCCAAGGCCGGCGTCGAGCAGAGCTTCACCACCCGCAACGACCTCTATGCGCCCGAGCGCATCGAGCTGTCGCTGGTCAGCGGCCCGTTCCGGCGCCTGCAGGGCCAGTGGCTGTTCATGCCCATGGGCGAACAGGCCTGCAAGGTGGCGCTGGAGATGAACTTCGAGTTTTCCAACCGCCTGCTCGGCATGGCCTTCGGCAAGCTGTTCAGCCAGATGGCCGGGCAACTGGTGGAAGCGTTCACGCGCCGGGCCGACGAGGTCTACGGACGTGGCTGATGCCGTGCGGGTCGAGGTGGCCTTCGCCCTGCCTCAGCGCCAGGTGATCGTGCCGCTGACGCTGCCGCCGGGCACCTCGGCGCGCGAGGCGGTGCGACGGGCGCATCTCGAGAGCCACTTCGCCGACCTGCCGACCGAGACGTTTTCCGAGGCCGAACTGGGCATCTTCGGGCGGCGCCTCGACGCCCCCGAGCAGTACACGCTGACGAACGGCGACCGCGTCGAGCTCTATCGCCCTCTGCGCATCGATCCCAAGCAGGCGCGCCGGCTGCGCGCCGCCCGCAAGCGCTGATTCATTCGGCGGCGGGCGTGGCCCCCTCGACCGCCCCGGTCGCCGGCTCGCCGCCCTGCGGCACGCGGTTGGGCGTGGTGTCGAGCAGATTGCCGGGCAGGGCGTCTTCCTCGATGGCCGGCCCCGCACTCGACTCGGCCTTGAGCTCCACCTCCTTGTCGATGTCGCCGCTGGTGCGCATGTCGACCAGCCGATCGTCGGCGAAGGTCAGGGTCAGGCGCTTGTAGACCTTGCCGCCGTAGGCCTTGTCGAGCAGGAAGACGTAGTCCCACTGGCTGGCGCTGAACGGCGTCTCGAGCAGCGGGCTGCCCATCACGTACTGGACCTGCTTGCGGGTCATGCCCGGCTTGAGCTGGGCCAGCATTTCCTGAGTGATGAGATTGCCCTGTGGCAGGTCGCGCTTGTAGACGCCGAAGTAGCTGCAGCCGGCCAGCAGCCCCAGGGCGAGCGAAAAGATGACTATTTTGATCAGGTTTTGCATTTGGCCCCGTTCTTCACTATCGTTGCTCTGGCCGATCATACCCGACCCACCACGATACTGCGAAGAGTTACCATGGCCGATCAGAACCATGAGCTGCGCCGTGCAGGCCTGAAGGTCACCCTGCCGCGCGTGAAGATCCTGCAGATTCTCGAGCGATCGAAGGACATGGAAACCCACCTCAGCGCCGAGGACGTCTACAAGGCGCTGCTCGATGCCGGTGAGGATGTGGGTCTGGCCACGGTATACCGCGTTCTGACCCAGTTCGAGGCCGCCGGCCTGGTGGTGCGCCATCACTTCGACGGCGGCCACGCCCTGTTCGAGGTCTCCCAGGAGGAACACCACGACCACATGGTGTGCCTGGAAAGCGGCAAGATCGTCGAGTTCTTCGACGAGGCCATCGAGCGCCGCCAGCAGGAAATCGCCGAGGAACACGGCTACGAGCTGGTCGACCATGCCTTGGTGCTGTACGTGCGCCCCAAGGACGCCGAGGCCCCCCACCAGTAGGCAGCAGGCCGGCCATCCCCCGGCAGGTGGCGGGCCGCTCACGCGCGCTTGCCTTGATCCTCGCCGGGGCACCCCCACTGTCTATCCCGCTCGACCCCACCGATGACGGCCAAGCCGGTGTCACCGCGACAGATCCGTCCCCAGCAAATGCCCCAGCGCCTGCGTGTCACAGGCCGCGTGCGGCACCACGACACTCTCGAGATCCACCGCCCGGCAGCGCGGGCAGGGCTGCACGCCCCGCGAGCCGCGCCGCTCCACATAGACCAGCGCCTGACAGTGGCGGCACAGAAACAACGCCCGGCGTGATTCGATCATGACACCTCCCCCTGACACCATCCCTTGTTCATGCCGGTCTCGGCCGGCTTGATATCTTCAGTGTGTCAGGCCCCGTGCGGGCGTCGAGATGAAAACCGTGACGCCGGCGACATGAACCGAATCGACTTATTACCTGTCGCAGGACTGAGAAGGGTGGCTGCGTCGGCATGATCGACGCTCGCCCGGCGTTCAATGGCCCGGCGCGGATATGCCACACTGTTCCCGAACCGTCATGGAAGGAGTTCGCCATCATGCTCAAGAAAACGATCACCTGGCGTGAGGTGCCGGGCGCCGGCGACAGCGAGCCGCGTTACGAGGTCTACGACAGCGATACCGGCACCGTCATCGGCCTCTACGACAGCCGCGAGGCCGCCCAGGCCGAAGTGGAGTCCATGAACCAGTCCGATGTGGAAGGCCGGGGAAGCGGCCATCGCAAGCAGGAAGCCGATCCCGCCGGCGGCTGACGGCGAGTGGCCGGGCATTCCCCGGCCCTCTGGGGGCGATCAGGAGGCGGCACGTCCCGCCGTTTCGCGCCAGGGCGCCTTGCCCGCCGCCATGACCTTCTCGAGATCATCGCCGTGGCACTTGAAGGCCCGACAGTCGGCACAGCGAATCTCCTGTTCGCTGTCCGCGGGCATCGGCAGCAGGAAGCGCTCCCCGCCGCACACATTGCATTGCAGTTCCAGCGTTACCGTCAGCATGGTCATCCCTTTCCGTTGTTGATGTGTCGCGTCCCTGGGTACGGCGCAGTCGGCCGTCCATTCCCGCCAACCCGCCACGCGACGGGTTGAACTCGGCGGCCCTACGTACAAGAATTGTACAATATACAGCCAAACGGGCCCCTTCGCTATCGCCGCCAGTATCCCGACGCCCCGTGACAGGGCCGTGAAACCCGCGATCGTGGCTCGGGCCGAGGGGGCGGCGATGTTATCATCAGGGCCTGCTAATTCCACAAGACAAGAATGGCGAGACGCGCCACTTCACATGGAGGTTCGACGTGCTGAAACCATCCCTGCGTTCCTGGCTGGGGTACGGCCTGTGGCTGGCCCTGGTGCTGTTCACGCTACCGGCGCTGGCTCAACCAGCGGCGTCGGCATCCCCCGATGCCGACGCCGGTCCGGCCTACAGCACCCTGGCCGACCTGCTCGAGAATGATGCCTCGCGCCAGCAGCTGATCGAGGAACTGCGCCGCCTCGCCGACACCACCGGGGCCGCCGGGCAGGCGTCGGGAGCAGCGACAACCTCGCCCGCCGCGGCGCCCGAGAACGTCAGTCTGGCCCGGCATATCGCCGAGATGACCAGCGACATAGCCAGCGACGCCGGCACCCAGCTCCATAATCTGGGCCGGGCACTGATGGGCATTGTCTCGCCACAGGATCATGCCGGTCCGGGTATCGACCTGGCGGCGCTGAGCAGCGCGGCGATCAACCTGACCCTGGTGATCGTCGCCACCTTCGCGGTGTTCTTCCTGCTGCGCCGGCTGATGCATCCGCTGTTCGTGCGCATCAGCCACTGGTCCCAACAGGGCGAAGGCCGCAGCGCCCTGCTGCGCCTGGTGGTGGCCGTGGCCATCGCCGCGCTGGTCGACGTGGTGGTGATCGCCCTGGGCTATGTCGGCGGCAACCTGATCGCCACCTTCGCCATCGGCGAGAGCGGCAGCCTCTCCACCCAGGCCTCGCTGTTCCTCAACGCCTTCCTGGTCATCGAGCTGGTCAAGGCCGCCCTGCGCATGCTGCTGTCGTCGCACTACGACGGCCTGCGGCTGATTCCCACCAACGCCGCCACCGCCGCGCACTGGAACCGCTGGCTGGCCACGCTGACCGGCTTCGTCGGCTACGGCATGCTGGTGCTGGTGCCGATCGTCAACTTCAACCTGTCGCCGGCGCTGGGCAAGGGGATCGGCCTGCTGGTCATGATCCTGGCCTTCATCTATGCCACCACCATGGTGCTGCGCAATCGCCAGGCGATGCGCGAGGCGCTCGACGCCAAGGCCGAACAGGCCACCATGAGCCCCAGCCGGGTCGGCCTGCGGCTGCTCGGCCGGGTCTGGCACTGGCTGGCCATCGCCTACTGCCTGATGGTGCTGCTGGTGAGCATCGTGCGCCCCGAGTCCGCCCTGCCCGACGTCGCCATCGCCACCCTGCAGTCGCTGGTCATCGTCGGCGTGGGCCTGCTGATCTCGGGCAGCCTGACCCAGATCATCGGCCGGCGCATTACCCTCTCGGATGAACTGCGCCGCCGGCTGCCGCTGCTCGAGGTGCGTCTCAACGCCTACATTCCCACCTTCCTCAAGGTGATCCGCACCATCATCCTGGTCGTGGTGGCCATGCTGGTGCTCAATGCCTGGGGCGCCTTCGACCTGGCCGCCTGGTACGCCACCGAGGCGGGCCGCGGCATCGTCAGCAAGGTCATCGACGTCATCGTCATCCTCGCCGTCGCCGCGGCCGTGTGGATCGCCCTGGCCAGCCTGATCGAACATCGCCTCAATCCGGAAACCGGCAGCGGCGAGCCCTCGGCCCGCGCCAAGACCCTGCTCAGCCTGTTCCGCAACGCCCTGGCGATTGCCCTGGTTACCATGACGGCGATGATCGTGCTCGCCGAGATCGGCATCAACATCGGCCCGCTGATCGCCGGTGCCGGGGTGATCGGCCTGGCCATCGGTTTCGGCGCCCAGAAGCTGGTTCAGGACATCATCACCGGGGTATTCATCCAGGTGGAGAACGCCATGAACACCGGCGACGTGGTCACCGTGGGCGGCGTCACCGGCACCGCCGAGCGCCTGAGCATCCGCTCGGTGGGCATCCGCGACCTGGCCGGCACCTACCATATCGTGCCCTTCTCCAGCGTCGACACCGTCTCCAACTACATGCGCGAGTTCGGCAACCACGTCGGCGAGTACGGCATCGCCTACCGCGAGAGCATCGACGACGCCATCGCCCAGCTGGAACTGGCCTTCGAGGATCTCAAGGCCAGCGAGCACGGCAACAAGCTGCTGGCGCCGCTGACCGTGGCCGGCGTGACCGCCCTGGCCGACAGCTCGGTGAACATCCGGGTGGTGATCAAGACCACGCCGGGCGACCAGTGGGGCATCGGCCGGGCCTACAACCGCCTGGTCAAGCTGCGCTTCGACGCTGCCGGCATCGAGATCCCCTTCCCGCACACCACGCTGTATTTCGGCGAGGACAAGGACGGCAGCGCCCCGGCGGCCAACATCCGTCTGGTCGAGAATCGCCGCCAGGCCGCCGACACCACCCGCAGCGAGCCCGCGACCGACGACAACGCCCCGGTCTACCGGGTCAGCGATCCCTCGCACAAGAAGCCGGACGAGGACGACGTGGACTCGCCGCAGGAGCGTTGATCACGCCGACCCGGCCATCACATCGACCCAAAAAAGGGGCTGCCTTCGGGCCGCCCCTTTTCATTGTCCACCCGGTGTGGCGCGCCAGGTTACTGAGTGGTCACCAGCATCACCGCGCTGAGAATCGCGGTGACCCACATCGCCGGCTTGATCGCCGTCAGCCGCCCGGTACACAGCTTGATGATCACGAAGCTCAGGAAGCCGAAGGCGATCCCCAGAGTGATCGAATAGGTCAGTGGCATCAGGATGATCGCCAGGAAGGCGGGGAAGGCCTGGTCGAACTTCTCCCATTCGATCTGGCGTACCGGCGCCATCATGAACAGCCCGACCATTACCAGCGCCGGCGCGGTGGCGACCGCCGGCACCAGCGACAACAGCGGCGAAAGGAACAGAAACGGCAGGAACAGCAGGCCGATGACCACCGCCACCAGCCCGGTACGCCCGCCCTGGGCAACGCCGGCGCCGGACTCGATGAAGGTCTGGGCGGCGCTGGTGCCCAGCGGCGCGGCGATCATCGAGGCGAAGGCGTCCACGGTCATCGAGCGCTTGAGGTTGCGTGGATTGCCGTCCTCATCCTTGAGATCGGCGGACTCCGCCAGCGCCAGGAAGCACGACAGCGAATCGAAGAAGTTGGTGAACAGCATGACGAAGATGAACGGCAGGTAGCCCACCTTCAGCGCCCCCCACACATCGACCTGCAGCACGGCGCTGAAGTCCGGCCACGACGCCAGGCCGTTCCACTGCACCACGACGTCACCGCCCCACAGCCGCCCCATCGGCAGCGCCAGCAGGGTGGTGAAGGCAATCCCCAGGATCAGCGCGCCGTTGAGGCGCAGGATGGTGAAGATCGCCGTGGCCATCATGCCCAGGAAGAAGGTGATCAGCGCCGGGTCGAGATCGCCCAGCGAGACCAGCGTCGCCGGGTTGGCGACCACGAAGCCGGCGTTCTTGAAGCCGATGAAGGTGATGAACAGCCCGATGCCGCAGGTAATGGCGAAGCGCAGCGAATCGGGGATCGCCTCGATGATCGCCTTGCGGACGTTGAACATCGCCAGCACCGCGAACATCACCCCGGACCAGAACACGCAGCCCAGCGCCGTCTGCCAGGGCAGCCCCGCCCCCTGGACCAGGGTATAGGTGAACAGCGCGTTCATGCCCATCCCCGGCGCGACGAGAATCGGATTGCGCGCATAGAGCCCCATCGCCAGGCTGCTCATGAAGCTGATCATCACGGTGGCGGACAATGCCGCCGAGAACGGGATACCGGCATCGCTGAGGATCGCCGGGTTGACGACGATGATGTACATCCCCGCCAGAAAGGTGGCCAGGCCGGCCAGCAGTTCGGTCCTGAGCGTCGATCCACGACGCTCGATGTTGAAGTAGCGCACCAGGAAGGACGTGCGCCGCGAGTCGAGGGAACGAGACGCCTCGAGAGACGCCGAAGTGCCTTGTTGCATGGGTCGGGTTCCATTGTTGTTGTCGATCGGATGCAAGAGCGCCTTACAGCGTATGCGATATTTGACCATTTGGACAAACAAAGGGCACAGACTTTCGTATACAAACATCGCGACGATCTGGTGGCGGCCCACCCCGGGAATGACGAGGGCGCCCGGGCAAGGAGGGGGCTGAACAAAAAAGGGCGCCCACGAGGGGCGCCCAGGAGAGCAATTCGCGGTCGCGTCAGGGGTTCTGGTCGCTGGGCTGCGGCAGCGCCGGCAGCGACTTGTCGAGCAGCTCGACGCTCTGACGGTAGTAGAGCTGGCTCTTGTTGTGGTCGCCAAGGTTGGCGAACAGCCGCGCCAGCTCGGCGCACACCACGCCGCTGGGGCGCTGGCGCTGGCTGGCCTCGAAGTACTCCTGCGCCTTGCCCCAGTAGGCGTTGCGCAGCGACAGGCGCCCCAAGGTCAGCAGCAGGTCGGGGTCATTGGGCCGTTCCTGCAGCCACTTCTCGGCATAGGCTAGCTGGCGGCCGGCATCGACGTTGAGCAGGCCGTAACGCAGCACCAGACGGCTGTCCCAGTGCTCCTTGAGGGTCTGGCGCAGCAGGCGCTCGGCGATGCCCTCCTCCTTGCCGCGGACCAGGGCTTCGGTATACAGGCCGACCAGCTCCACGTCGCCGCGCAGGTAGTCGGGCATCTCCGCCCACAGGTTGCGCACCCGCTCGACATCGCCGGGCCGGCGGGCCGCCTGCAGGATCAGCTCGCGATAGGCGCGCTGCTCCATGTGGCGGCGCTCGTCGTCGCCGACCAGCTGCTGACGCGCCAGGCGCGGCATCAGGCGACGAATGCCGTCCCAGTCGTTGACGCTCAGGTAGGCCTGCTTGAGCAGCTTGAGCACCTGCGGATGATCGGGCAGCTGCTTTTCCAGGCGCGTCAGGGTGGCCAGCGCCTCCTCGAACTGCTGGCGGTCGAGCATCAGCTGCGCCTGGACCAGCCCCACGGCGGCATCCGAGCCCTCGGTGCTGAAATGAGCCCGCTTGAGCAGCGCGTCGGCCTGGTCGTGGCGCCCCTGGTAGTGAGCCGCCAGGGCCGCCGAGAGGTAGTTGACCAGCGGCGTGCTGGAGTCGTCCGCCGCCTTGGTCAGGGACTTCTCGGCCCGCTTCCAGCGGCCCTCGGCGAGCGCCACCAGACCGCGCACGGTGCGGCGCATGGCGTTGCGCTGACGGGTGCGGGTGTTCCACACCTTGAGCCGGCTGACCGGACGCCGCAGGCGCATCAGCAGGCGCAGCACGAAATGCAGCACCACGAACACGGCGAACAGCAGCACCAGGCCGAACCAGAACGAGGTCTGGAAGGAGGTATCACCCACGCGCACCAGCCAGTAGCCGGGCACCGACTGCATCAGCTGGCCGAACAGCGCACCGATCGCCAGGCCGAAGACGACGACGAGAATCAGTTTCCTCATGCCGCGCCGCTCCCGGCGTCATGACGACGCTCCATGAAATCGCGCAGCTTCTGCAGCGAGGCGCTGATGTCCGGCAGTTCCGGGCGAATGGTCTTGTCGCCGAGCGAGCCGAGCTGATCCAGCGCGCTGCTCACGCCCTGGTTGCCGGTGTCGTAGTAGCCCTGAATCAGCGAGCGCGCCTTGTCCAGGCTGGCGCGGTACAGCTTGGGATCGCTCTGCAGCAGGGCCAGCTGGGCCTGCTCGAGCTGGAGACGCACGTTCTGGCGCAGGTAGGACTCCTGCTCCGGCGTGATCAGCGCCTCGAGTGCCTGATCGTGCTTGCGCACCACCACCAGGTCCTTGAGCTCCTTGCCGAAGTGCACCAGTTGCTGCTGCCAGCCGCCCTTCACCGGCGAGGTGTCGCCGGCCTGAGCCGCCTGCTGCTGGATATCCTGTTCCAGCGGCAGCTTGGCCAGCTGCTCCTGCAGCGCCATCAGCGTCAGGTAGACACCGGTGCGGTCGATCTGCGGCACCGAGTTCAGTTCACCGAGCTCCGACTGGATGGCGCGACGCACCGGGGTCAGCGCCGGATTGTCGAGCTGGGCGAGGCGCTTGTCGGCGGTCTGCAGCAGCGAGACGGCGCCCTTCACGTCACGCTCGAGCTGCAGGCGCTGATTGGCCAGGCCCAGCAGGTATTCCACCTCGGCGAAGCGCCACTCGCTGGCGTCGGTCTGCTGCTTGCTGGCCAGCTGGGCCAGCACCTTGTCGAGGGTGGCGTTCATTTCCTGACGGTACTGCTGGAAGTCGTCGCGGATCGCCTGCACGGCCTGGCCGCGCTGGCTGTCGCGCTGCTCGAGCTGGCTGCGCAGATCATCGAGCCCCTGGCGGTTCTGCGACACCTGGTCGAGCGCACTCAGACGCTGCTGCTGTTGCTGAAGCTGCTGCCAGCCCCACCAGCCGCCGACGCCCACACCGGCCGCCAGCACCACCACCAGCGCCAGGGCGATGCCGCCGGCCTTGCCGCCGCTTCCGCCGCCCGAAGACCGCGCAGTACCGCCATTGCCGGTAGGCGGCGGCGTAGCCTTGCCGTTGCCGGCGGTCTTGCCGCTCTCGCCCTTCGCCGGGGTCTGTTTCGCGCCCTGCGATGAGCCGCTGGACTTGCCGCCCGATGCCTTGTCCGCGGCGGCTTTTCCGTTCGAGGCGCTCTTGGCGTTGTTCGTCTTGCCCGCGGCAGACGTGTTCGTCGAGGCCGGCTTCGTCGACGACGACGCGGCGGCCTTGTCGCGACCACGGTCGGACGAGGCCCGCTCGGCCTTGCCATTGCCCGGCGCGGCGGACGTGTCGCCGGACGGCTGGTCACCGCCGGCCGCCGTGTCCTTGCCCCCGCCGGACGGCGAACGCGGTTCGTCCTGATCGTGTTCTTGCTTGCTCATCTGTCGCTAGCCCTTTTCAAGATCATCATGATCGGCGCCATTGAGGTTGCAGACGTCGGCCACGGCGGCTGCCAGCGCGGCCGGCGAGGCGCCTTTCGCCATCACGGGGCGCAGGAAACCCAGGTTGTCGGCCAGTGTAGCCAAACGTCGACTGGAAACGATTAGCGGTTGGTTCAACGCTGCCTTGTGACACCATCCTGCCAGATGTTCGAGCAGTTCGCCGCTGGTCACAACCAGCGCCGCGAAATCCCCCTCGCGCAGTCGTGCCTGCATCGCCGGCTCGGGCGGCCGTAACTCGCGGCGATACAGCGCCAGCCGGGTGACCCGCGCCCCGCGCTGCGACAAGGTGTCGCCCAGGGTGGGCCGACCGCCCTCCCCGGCCGCCAGCAGCACCCGCTGGCCCTCGAGAGAAGCCAGCGAGGGCAGCGCCAGCAGTGCCTCACTGGTAGTGCCCGCCGCGGCCGGCGGCAGGTGGACGCGCACGCCGAGCTCGCGATGCAACACCTCGGCACTGCCGGCGCCGAGCGCATAGAAGCGCGGCCCCAGCGGCAGCTGTGGCCAGTAGCGGTCGAGCCCCTCGGCCAGGCAGCGGGCCGCGAACGGACTGACCACGATCACCCGGTCCATGTTGTCGAAATCGAGCCAGGCCTGGCGGGCCACCGGCGTCTCGGGCAGGGCCTCCAGGCGCATCGCCTCGAGCCTGACCGGTTCGGCGCCGCGCGCCTCGAGCGCCCGGGCCAGCGGCACCGCGCGCTCCCCCGGCCGGGTGATCAGCACACGCGGGCGTGCCGCCATCAGGGTTCGCCGTAGACCTGGGCCAGAATCTCGCCGGCGCCCTGGTCGAGCAGCTCCTCGGCGATGCGGATGCCGAGCGTTTCAGGCTCGGTGGCCGCGCCACGGCCCTCGGTACGCAGCACGCGAGTGCCGTCCGGGGTCCCCACCAGCGCACGCAGCCACAACGTACGTCCGTCGTCCTCGAGCACCGCGTGGCCGGCGATGGGCACCTGGCAGCCGCCCTCGAGGCGCGTGTTCATGGCCCGCTCGGCGCGCACCCGGGTGGCCGTCTCGGCATGGTCGAGCGGCGTCAGCAGCGCCAGCAAGTCCGGGTCATTGGTGCGGCATTCGATGCCCAGCGCGCCCTGGCCGCAGGCCGGCAGGCTGATCTCGGGCGGCAGCTCGCGGGTGATCCGCTCGCCGAGCCCCAGCCGGCGCAGCCCGGAGGTGGCGAGGATGATGGCGTCGAACTCGCCGGCATCCAGCTTGCCCAGGCGCGTCTGCACGTTGCCGCGCAGGTTGAGAATCTCGAGGTCGGGGCGTGCCTCGCGGATCTGCAGGCCGCGGCGCAGGCTGGAAGTGCCCACACGCGCCCCCTCGGGCAGGGCGTCGAGGTCGGTGTAGTCGTTGGAGACGAAGGCGTCGGTGGGCTCGGCCCCCTCGAGGATCACCGACAGCCCCAGCCCCTCGGGGAAGTGCATCGGAACGTCCTTCATCGAATGCACGGCGATATCGGCGCGGCCGTCGAGCATGGCGTCTTCCAGTTCCTTGACGAACAGCCCCTTGCCGCCGACCTTGGCCAGCGGCGCGTCGAGGATCTTGTCGCCCCGGGTGGTCATCGCTACCAGCTCGACGTCGAGCCCCGGGTGCAGCGCCTGGAGCCGCTCGCGCACATGTTCGGCCTGCCACAGGGCCAACCGGCTCTGGCGTGTGGCGATGCGAAGGGTCTGGATCGCGGGCACGGTGATCTCCCTGAAAGTCGGCATGATTCGGTGGGCAATGCGGCGGTCACGGCGGCACGCTCGGCGCCATGCCGTCACCTCGGCCCAAACTGTCATCATAAAGCAGTCGCGGGACAAGGAAAAATGCGCCGGGGCGAGCGGTCGCGCGCCGGGGTGATCGCGGCTTGCCGCCAGGTCAGCCCCGCGCCCGCTCCCCCGGCTTCGCCAGCCCGCGGGGCGCGCTCGCCAGGCGCGCTGACTCTGGTACACTCGGTGCCAGACTTTCACGCAATCAAGCAGGATCGCATCCCCGATGAGTCAGCAGACCAATCAATCCTGGGGGGGGCGCTTCAGCGAACCCACCGACGCCTTCGTCGAGCAGTTCACCGCCTCGGTGAACTTCGATCGCCGCCTCTTCCATCACGACATTCGCGGCTCGATCGCCCACGCGACCATGCTCGCGCGGGTCGGCGTGCTGACCCTCGACGAACGCGACGCGATCATCCAGGGCCTCGGCGAGATCGAGCGCGAGATCGAGGAGGGCGCCTTCCCCTGGTCGGTGGCGCTCGAGGACGTGCACATGAACATCGAGGCACGCCTGACCGAGAAGATCGGCATCACCGGCAAGAAGCTGCACACCGGGCGCTCGCGCAACGACCAGATCGCCACCGACATCCGCCTCTACCTGCGCGACGAGATCGACGCCATCGATGCCGAGCTGGCGCGCCTGCGTGACGGGCTGATCGAGCTGGCCACCCGCGAGGCGGACACCATCATGCCCGGCTTCACCCACCTGCAGACCGCCCAGCCGGTGACCTTCGGCCACCACCTGCTCGCCTGGCAGGAGATGGTGGCCCGCGACCACGAGCGCCTGCGCGACTGCCGCAAGCGGGTCAACGTCATGCCGCTGGGTGCCGCGGCACTGGCCGGCACCACCTACCCCATCGATCGCCACGTCACCGCCGAACTGCTGGGCTTCGAGCGTCCGGCCGAGAATTCGCTGGATGCGGTCTCGGATCGCGACTTCGCCATCGAGTTCGCCGCGCTGGCCAGCCTGCTGCTGATGCACCTGTCGCGGATGAGCGAGGAGCTGGTGCTGTGGACCAGCGCCCAGTTCGACTTCATCGACCTGCCGGATCGCTTCTGCACCGGCAGCTCGATCATGCCGCAGAAGAAGAACCCCGACGTGCCCGAACTGGTGCGCGGCAAGAGCGGCCGGGTCTACGGTCACCTGATGAGCCTGCTGACGCTGATGAAGTCCCAGCCGCTGGCCTACAACAAGGACAATCAGGAGGACAAGGAACCGCTGTTCGACACCCTCGACACCGTCAAGGGTTGCCTGCGCGCCTTCGCCGACATGATTCCGGCGATCGAGGCCAAGGCCGACAGCATGTACGAGGCGGCCCGCCGCGGTTTCTCCACCGCCACCGACCTGGCGGACTACTTGGTGCGCGCCGGGGTGGCCTTCCGCGACGCCCACGAGATCGTCGGCCAGTCGGTGGCCTACGGTATCGAGCAGGGCAAGGATCTCTCCGAGATGACCCTCGAGGAGCTGCGCCAGTTCTCGGACGCGATCGGCGAGGACGTCTTCGAGGTACTGACGCTGGAAGGCTCGGTGGCCGCGCGCAACCACATCGGCGGCACCGCGCCGGACCAGGTCCGCGCCGCCGCCCAGCGCGCCCGCGACGCCCTGAGCGCGCTCATGGAGGAGCGGGCGTGACGGCCCGGCGCCTGACCGCGGCACTGCCGGCGCTGCTGCTGGCCGCCGGGGTGCTGGCGGGCTGCGGCCAGAAGGGGCCGCTGTATCATCCCGGCGACGAGCAGGCCGCCCGGCAGTACGATCCGGCGGACGCCTACACCCCGGACGACGAGACCCAGGCACCGGACGCCGCTCCGGACTCCGGTGCATCGAGCGAACACAGCGGGACATAAGCAGCATGGATCATTTCGACTACCGTGACGGCCAGCTTCATGGCGAGGACGTGCCGCTGGCGACAATCGCCCAGCGCTTCGGCACACCCTGCTACGTCTACTCCCGGGCCACGCTGGAGCGTCACTTCCGCGCCTACAGCGAGGCGCTGGCCGGGCACCCGCACCTGATCTGCTACGCGGTGAAGGCCAACTCCAACCTGGCCGTGCTCGACGTGCTGGCGCGGCTCGGCGCCGGTTTCGACATCGTCTCGGTGGGCGAGCTAGAACGGGTGCTGGCCGCCGGCGGCGACCCGTCCCGGGTGGTGTTCTCCGGCGTCGCCAAGGAACGCCACGAGATGGCCCGCGCGCTGGAAGTGGGCATCAAGTGCTTCAACGTCGAGTCGCTGCCCGAGCTGGAGCGCCTCGACGAGGTCGCCGGCGAGTGCGGGACGATCGCGCCGGTGTCGCTGCGCGTCAATCCCGATGTCGACGCCCGCACCCATCCGTACATCTCCACCGGGCTCAAGGCCAACAAGTTCGGCATTCCCGTCGACGACGCGCCGGCAGTCTACGCCCGCGCCGCCGAGCTGCCCAACCTGCGGGTGGTGGGGCTGGACTGCCACATCGGCTCGCAGCTCACCGAGATCGCCCCGTTCCTGGACGCCCTCGACCGGCTGCTGGTGCTGCTCGAGCGGCTCGAGGCCCAGGGCATCACCATCGAGCACCTCGACCTGGGCGGCGGCCTGGGCGTTCCCTACCAGGGCGAACAGCCCCCGGCCCCGTTCGACTATGCCCGCGCCCTGCTCGAGCGCCTGGCCACCTGGAAGGAAGGCCGGGACCTGACCCTGCTGTTCGAGCCGGGGCGCTCCATCGCCGCCAACGCCGGCGTGCTGCTGACCCGCATCGAGTATCTCAAGCCCGGCGAGACCAAGCATTTCGCGATCGTCGACGCCGGCATGAACGACCTGATCCGCCCGGCGCTGTACCAGGCCTGGCAGGCGATCCTGCCGGTGGACACCCGCGCCCCCCGCGAGCGCGCCACCTACGACGTGGTCGGCCCGGTCTGCGAGACCGGCGACTTCCTGGGCAAGGATCGCGAGCTCGCCGTGGCGCCGGGCGACCTGCTGGCGGTACGCTCGGCCGGGGCCTACGGCTTCGTCATGGCCTCCAACTACAACAGCCGCCCGCGCCCGCCCGAGGTCATGGTCGACGGCGACCGCAGCCATCTGGTGCGGCGCCGCGAGACCCTCGAGGAGCTGTGGGCGGGCGAGGCACGACTGCCGGAGAATCGCTGATGCGGGTGTACTTCACCAAGATGCACGGCCTGGGCAACGACTTCATGGTGGTCGACCTGGTCACCCAGCGGGCACGCTTCGACGCCGAGCAGATCCGCCGGCTCGCCGATCGCCACTTCGGCATCGGCTTCGACCAGTTGCTGCTGGTCGAGCCGCCGCGCGACCCGGAGATGGACTTCCGCTACCGGATCTACAACGCCGACGGCAGCGAGGTGGAGAACTGCGGCAACGGCGCGCGCTGCTTCGCCCGCTTCGTGCGCGACCAGCAGCTGACCCACAAGCGCGAGATCCGCGTCGAGACCCTCGGCGGTCCGCTGACGCTGCTGGTCACCGAGGACGAGCGCGTGCAGGTCGACATGGGCGCCCCGCGCTTCGCCCCCGAGGCGCTGCCCTTCACGGCCGACGCCGACCGGGTGCTGCATGCCCTCGAGGTGGACGGCGAGCGTCTCGAGATCGGCGCGGTCTCCATGGGCAATCCCCACGCCGTGCTGCGGGTCGATGACGTCGACAGCGCACCGGTGGCCCGCCTGGGGCCCCGGATCGAGCATCACCCGCACTTCCCGCGCCAGGTCAACGTCGGCTTCATGCAGGTGGCCTCGCGCCACGAGATCCGCCTGCGCGTGCATGAGCGCGGCGCCGGCGAGACCCTGGCCTGTGGCACCGGCGCCTGTGCCGCCGTGGCCAGCGGCATCCGCCAGGGCCTGCTGGAGAGCCCCGTGACGGTACACCTGCCGGGCGGGTCGCTGACCATCGAGTGGGCCGGCGATGAAACGGCGCCACTGCTCATGACCGGGCCCGCCGAGCGCGTGTTCGACGGCCGCGTGAACCTGCGCTGATCCTGCGCGGCAGGATCGCAACGCCCCGACTTTCCGCGAAACTGACGAGGACGCCACCCATGCCTCCCGCGAAAGCGCCCGAACCCCGGCAGACCCTCGACCCCGATATGGTGGCGCAGTGGCTGGCCCGTCACCCCGACTTCTTCGTCGGCCGCGAGGGTCTGCTGCAGCAGCTCAAGGTGCCGCACCCCGACGCCCGTAACGGGGCCGTCTCGCTGCTCCAGCGGCTGGTGCTCGACCTGCGCGAGCGGGCCGAAGGTGCCGAGCGCCGTCTCGAGCAGCTGCTCGATTCGGCCCGCCACAACGAGTCGCAGTACCGGCGGACCCGTGAGCTGATCCTGGCGCTGCTCGAGGCCGAGGACAGCGACGCCCTGGGCGAGACCCTGGCCACCCAGCTGGCCGAACGCTTTCGCACCCAGGCCGTGGCGCTGTGGTGCGCCCCCTCGCTCACCGACTGCGACCCCGCACCGCCGCAGCCGCCGCGCTTCGTGCTCGACGAGGCCAGCGGTGCCCGCCTGGCGGCGCTGCTCGACGGCCGGGCCAGTCGCTGCCGGCGCCTCTCGCGTACCGACTGGAAGCGCCTGCTGCCGCATATCGACCCGCCCTCGCAGGCCGGCTCCTGTGCCGTCACCCGGCTGACGCTGGGCGAGCCGCAGGGTTACCTGATCCTCGCCAGCCATGACGCCGAGCACTTCCGCGCCAGTCTGGACACCCTGTTCACCGAGTACCTCGGCGAGGTCGTCACGCGACTGATGGTGGCCCATGCCCGCCCCGACTGACGACCTGGACGCCGCCGTCGAGGACTTCCTGCAGGCCCTGGCGCGGGAGGCCAGCCCGGCCACGGTGGACGCCTACCGGCGCGACCTGGCGGCGCTGACCGCCTTCGTCCGCGAGGCCGGGCTCGCCGACTGGGCCGAGCTGGATCGTGACCAGATCCGCCGCTTCCTGGGCCGCGAGCGCGCCCGCGGCCTGGCGCCACGCAGCCTGGCCCGGCGCCGGGCGGCACTGTCGCGCTTTACCCGCAGCCTGCACGATCAGGGTGTCCTGACCCACGACCCGGTCCGCCTGACGCGCACGCCCCGCGCCCCCGCGTCCCTGCCCCGGCCGCTGGACGTCGATCAGCTGTCGCGTTTCCTCGACACCCCGCACGACGGCTCGCCGCTGGCGTGCCGCGACCAGGCGATGTGCGAGCTGTTCTACTCCAGCGGCCTGCGTCTGGCCGAGCTGGCCGGCCTCGATCTCGACCACCTTGCCGCGCATCGCGTGCGCGTGCTCGGCAAGGGCGCCAAGCCCCGTCAGGTGCCAGTGGGGCAGCGCGCCGCCCAGGCCCTGGACGCGTGGCTGGCAGCCCGCCCGGCCCTGGCGGCGGCCGGCGAACCGGCGCTGTTCGTCGGCCGCCGCGGCGCCCGCCTGGGGCACCGCGCCATCCAGCAGCGCCTGTCGCGGCTCGCCGTCGAACGCGGTCTGCCGGAACACCTGCACCCGCACCGCTTGCGCCACTCGTTCGCCAGCCATCTGCTCGAGTCCAGCCAGGACCTGCGGGCCGTTCAGGAACTGCTCGGTCACGCCAACCTGTCGACCACCCAGATCTATACCCGGCTGGACTGGCAGCACCTGGCCGGCGTCTACGATGCCGCCCACCCCCGAGCGCGCCGGCGCACGCCGGATGCCGACGACCAACAGCCGGACTGATCCCGCAAGGAGCCCCGCCGATGCGCCCCATCACCGCCCTGACCTTCGACCTGGACGATACCTTCTGGGACAACGCGCCGGTCATGGCGCGCACCGAAACCGGCCACTACGACTGGCTGCACGAGCGCGTCGGCCATGCCGGGCATTTCCCGCTGGAGGAGTACCAGCGCCGCCGGCTGGCCTTCGCCGAGCGCCACCCCGTGCGCCGTGGCGACTTCACCTGGGTGCGTCGCGAGACGCTGCGCGAGATGCTTGTCGAGTTCGGCCTGGAGGCGGCCGACGCGGCGCACTGGGCCGAGGCCGCCATCGAGCGGATGCTGGCCCTGCGCCACGAGATCGAGGTGTTCGAGGAGGTGCCGGCGATGCTCGACGCGCTGGGGCAACGCTACCGGCTCGGCGCGATCACCAACGGCAATGTGGACCTGACGCGCCTGGCGATCGGTCGCCATTTTCCGGTGATCATCAACGCCGGCGAGAGCCTGGCGCCCAAGCCCGATGCCCGCCCCTTCCTCGCGGCGCTGGCGCGACTCGGCCCGGTGCCGCCCTCGCAGGGCCTGCATGTCGGCGATTCCTGGCGTGAGGACGTGCTGCCGGCGCGGCGGCTGGGCATGCGGGTGGCCTGGATCGACAAGGATGACGAGCGTCCGGCGGCGCTGCCCGAGGGCGTGTATCGCCTGGGGCATATCCGCGAGCTGCCGGCGTTGCTGGAAAGACTGGAAGGCTGACGACGCGGCTTTTCCGGCGCCCGTCTGCCCGGGCGCCGGCGTATCCCGCTCTCAGGTTTCGACGGCGTCGAGCAGCCAGGCGTCGAGCCGGGCCTCCAGGGTATCCAGTCCCTGGCGCTTGAGCGACGAGAACAGCTGGATGCTGACCAGGTCCTCCCACTCGCGCAGCTGCGAGCGCACCTTGGCCAGTGCGTTCTTCGCCGCGCCGGGCTTGAGCTTGTCGGCCTTGGTCAGCAGGATGTGCACCGGCATGTCCTGCTCGTCGGCCCAGCCCAGCATCATCTCGTCGAACTCGCTAAGCGGATGGCGCACGTCCATCAGCAGCACCACCCCCTGCAACGAACCGCGCCGCTGCAGGTAATCGGCCAGGTGACGCTGCCACTCGCGCTTGACCGCTTCCGGCACCTTGGCGTAGCCGTACCCCGGCAGGTCAACCAGTCGGCAAGCCTCGTCGCCGCCGAGACTGAAGAAGTTGATCAGCTGGGTGCGCCCCGGTGTCCGGGAGGTCCGGGCCAGCGCCTTCTGCCGGGCGAGGGTGTTGATGGCGCTCGACTTGCCGGCGTTGGAACGGCCGGCGAAGGCCACCTCGCGACCCTCGTCGGCCGGGCACTGGCCGAGCGTGGGGGCGCTGGTCATGAAATGGGCGGTCTGGTAGTTGAGACGGGTCACGGCTTGCCTCGTCGGGCTGGGCGGAAATCGGCTTGACCGGCGATTGTAGCACTCCCGTCCGGCGGCTGTGAGCCTCGCACCCGGCTAGCCAAGGCCATCGCCGTTGGCTCTGACGAGGGCGCCAGGGGCAGGTTGGAGAGGGGGTTTTTGGCCATGGCCGGAAAAATGTTCCTTTCCATATCCGGCATTCCCGCCATCCATGGCGGTCAGATAGCCCAAGTAGCGCCCAGGGAGGGGTCTATAGCGCCCCTCGGAAACCTGCCGACGGATCAGCCCGAGTCATGTTGCAGCTATCTACGATTGCCCCACCCGACGGCATCACCGGAACCTCCGCGCCCGCGACGACTCCAACACGCCGACGAATCTGATACCTTTAGACGCATTGCCATCATCGAAAGGAGAGTGGGCGCATGTTGAAACAGTGGATCGCGGCCGTCGCCGGCCTGGGCTTCTCCGCGCTGGTCATGGCTGCACCGCCGGTGGCCGGCGAGGATTACAAGGTACTCGACACCCCGGTGGAAACCTCGGTGCCCGACGGCCAGATCGAGGTGACCGAGGTCTTCTGGTACGGCTGCCCGCACTGCTACGCCTTCGAGAAGCCGCTCAACGCCTGGGTTGCCGAACTGCCCGACGATGTCACCTTCGTGCGCGTTCCGGCCACCATGGGCGATACCTGGACGGCCCATGCGCGTGCCTTCTATGCCGCCAAGTCACTGGGCATCCTCGACAAGGTTCACGACGACTTCTTCGACGCCATCCACAAGGACGGTCGGCACCTGACCGACCCGGAAAAGGTGGCCGAGTTCTTCAGCCACTACGGCGTCACCAAGGACGAGGCACTCAAGGCGCTCGACTCCTTCGGCGTGAAGAGCGAACTCAACCAGGCCCACGCGCGGATGCGCGGCTACCAGATCATGGGCGTGCCGGCGCTGATCGTCGACGGCCACTACGTGATCACGCCGAAGTCCGCCGGCAGCCTGGAAAACATGCCCAAGGTCGCCGACGCGCTGATCGACAAGGTACGTGAGCAACGCAGCCAGTAAGCCACCGGCAAACGAGGTGGGCGTTCCCGGCGCCCACCAGATCGGGAGTCTGGAAATGACCGCCAAGCCATGACACAGGTGCATGCCTTCCACCCCGGCTCCACCGCGACGCTGCGCCTGCTGACCTTCAACCTGCAGGTGGGCATCTCGACGTCGGCCTATCACCATTACCTGACGCGCAGCTGGCAGCACCTGCTGCCGCACCCCGACCGTCAGCAGCGCCTGGCGCTGATCAGCGACGTGCTCAAGGGCTATGACATCGTCGGCCTGCAGGAGGCCGACGGCGGCAGTTTCCGCTCGGGCAACGTCAATCAGGTGGACTATCTGGCGCAGCACGCCGGTTTCGCCCATCACTACCAGCAGCTCAACCGCAACCTGGGCCGCTTCGCCCAGCACAGCAACGGCCTGCTGTCGCGCCTCGCGCCCACCCACATCGAGGAACACCGCCTGCCGGGCACCCTGCCCGGGCGCGGTGCGCTGCACGCCCGCTACGGCGACGGTCCGGACGCCCTGCATATCTTCATCGCCCACCTGGCGCTCAGCCATCGCGGCCGGGTGCGCCAGCTCGACTACCTGAGCGAGCTGGTCGCGCCGCTCAAGCATGTGGTGGTGATGGGCGACCTCAACTGCACCCCGGAGCAGCTCCACAGCCACTCGCGCTTCTGCAGTGCGCTGCCGCTGCGCCCGGTGCGCACGTTATTGAGTTATCCTTCCTGGCAGCCACGCCGGGCACTGGACCATATCCTGCTGTCGTCGTCGCTGGAGGCGGACAACCTGCAGGTCCTCGACCAGCTGTTCTCCGATCACCTCCCCCTGGCCGTCGACATCCACCTGCCGCCGCGTTGTCAGCAGGCGGTGGGCATCCCGTCAGACCAATGACCCATTGCCGCCGCCCCTGCCCCCGGTCACTCTGAGCGGCGTTCCGGCGTTCCGGCGCTCCGGCGTGGCCGTCACGCCGCCGCTAAAGTTGGCGGCCGGCGTGTCGATACGACAGCAACCGACAAACAACGCCACGCAAGCGAGGGTTTCATGAATCGAGGTCCATCCCTGCCAGCCCCCCTGGCCTGGATCGACGCCATCACCGAACGGCTGGGCAAGGCGCTCGCCTGGCTGGTCATGGCCATGATGCTGATCCAGTTCCTGATAGTCGTGCTGCGCTATCTCTTCAATTTCAACAGCATTCCCATGCAGGAGTCGGTGATGTACATGCACGCCACCCTCTTCCTGCTGGCCGCCGGCTACACGCTCAAGCATGACGGGCATGTGCGGGTGGATATCTTCTATCGCAACTTCTCGCCGCGAAGGCAGGCCTGGGTCGACCTGCTCGGCACCCTGCTGCTGCTGCTGCCGTTCATGGTCTTCGTGATCGCCACCAGCCTGGGCTACGTGGGCAAGTCCTGGGCGATTCTCGAGGGCTCGCCGGACACCGGCGGCATCCACGGGGTCTTTTTGCTCAAGACGCTGATCCCGCTGTTCGCCGGCCTGATGATCCTGCAGGGCATCGGCGAGGTCATCCGCAAGAGCCTGATCATCGGCGGCCGGCTGCCGCCGCAGGAAGGCCACGACCATGCCGAGGAGCGCCTCTGATGCTGGAGTTCATGCCGCTGGTGCTCTTCGCGCTGATCTGTATCGTGCTGATGGCCGGCTTCCCGGTCGCCCTGACGCTGGCCGGGACCTCGCTGGCCTTCGCCGGGCTGGGCATGGGCCTGCAGGCGCTGGGCATCGATGCCAACTTCGATGCCAGCTTCCTGGCGGCCTTCCCCAACCGCCTCTTCGGCACCATGACCAACCAGACGCTGCTCGCCGTGCCGCTGTTCGTGCTGATGGGCGTGCTGCTGGAGAAGTCCAAGGTCGCCGAGACCCTGCTCGACGCCATGGCGCTGCTGTTCGGCTCGCTGCGTGGCGGCCTGGGCATTTCGGTGACCATCGTCGGCATGCTGCTGGCCGCCTCCACCGGCATCGTCGGTGCCACCGTGGTAACCATGGGCCTGCTGTCACTGCCGACCATGCTCAAGCGCGGCTACAGCCAGTCGCTGGCCACCGGGACGATCTGCGCCACCGGCACCCTGGGTCAGATCATCCCGCCGTCGATCGCCCTGGTGCTGCTCGGCGACGTGCTCTCCTCCGCCTACCAGCAGGCCCAGCTGTCGATGGGCATCTGGAGCCCCAAGACCGTCTCGGTCGGCGACCTGTTCATCGGCGCGCTGATCCCCGGGATGATCCTGGTCGTGCTGTACATCGCCTACGTGGCGTTCATCGCCTGGCTCAAGCCCGAGTCCGCCCCGCCGGCCGATCGCCGCGAGCTGATGGCGGAACTGGGCCACAACGGCAGCCTGTGGACCCTGCTGCTCAAGGGGCTGGTGCCGCCGATGGCGCTGATCGTCGCCGTGCTCGGCTCGATCCTCGGCGGCTTCGCCACGCCCACCGAGGCCTCGGCGGTGGGCGCCTTCGGTGCGCTGGTACTGGCGCTGGCCTACCGCAAGCTGGACCGCGCCACGCTCACCGATGTGGTGCGCTCGACCACCCATGTCACCACCATGGTGTTCTTGATCCTGGTGGGCGCGGCACTGTTCTCGCTGGTCTTCCGCGCCTACGGCGGCGAGGCGCTGGTCAAGGATATCTTCAACAACATGCCCGGCGGCGTGGTGGGCGCGACGCTCATCGTCATGCTGGTGATCTTCTTCCTGGGGTTCATCCTCGACTTCATCGAGATCACCTTCGTGGTAGTGCCGATCGTCGGCCCGGTGCTGCTGGCCATGGGCCTCGACCCAGTGTGGCTGGGCATCATGATCGCCATCAACCTGCAGACCTCCTTCCTGACGCCGCCCTTCGGCTTCGCGCTGTTCTACCTGCGTGGCGTGGCCCCGGAGTCGGTGCCCACCACGGCGATCTATCGCGGCGTGATCCCGTTCATCGTGCTGCAGATCGCCATGCTCGTCGCACTGACCTTCATTCCCGAGCTGGCCACCTGGCTGCCGGCGCAGTTCAAGTAGGTGCCGGACCGAGTGCCCCGCGCCGGCCGGCGCGGGGCCCTCGTCACCCGGTCAGCCCAGCATCATGGCGCTGACCACCCGTACGCCATCGATCATCGGCGCCGGATAGATCCCCAGCACGATCACCAGTACCGCCACGACCAGCACCATCAGCCCGCCGGCCTGGACCGCCCAGTCCTCGGGGGCGTCGCGACGCTGCATGCCGGCCTCGGCCAGGTACAGGGTGACCATCACCCGCAGGTAGTAGAACAGGCCGATGGCGCTGCCCGCGATCACCGCGCCGACCAGCCACCAGCGCCCGGCCTCGACACCCAGCGCGACGATGTAGAACTTGCCGATGAAACCGGCGGTGAAGGGGATGCCCGCCATCGACAGCATGGTGATCGTCAGCACCGCCGTCAGGTAGGGACGCCGCCAGAACAGCCCGCGATAGTGGTGCAGCGCCGCCGCGTCCGAGCCGCCGTAGGGGCTCGAGATCAGCGTCACCACACCGAAGGCGCCCAAGGTGGTGAGCATGTAGGTGACCAGATAGACCCCGGTGGCCTCGACCGACAGGCCGTCGCCGATTACCAGCGCGGTCAGCAGGTAGCCGAAGTGGGCGATCGACGAATAGCCCAGCAGCCGCTTGAGGTTGGACTGGGTCACCGCCAGCAGGTTGCCCACCAGCATGGTAAGCACGGCGAGCACCGCCAGCACAGTGTGCAGGGCGCTGGCCTGGAAGGCCGGAGACGCCATCACCAACCGCAGCAGCACGGTGAACACCGCCACCTTGCTGGCCGTGGCCAGGAAGGTGGCGGCCGGCCCCGGCCCGCCCTCGTAGACGTCCGGCGTCCACATGTGGAAGGGTACCACCGAGAGCTTGAAGCCCAGGCCGATGATCATCATCGCGGCCCCCGCCAGCCCCCAGACACCGATGTCGTCGCCGAGCCCGGAAACCAGGCCGGCAAAGTCCAGGTGGCCGGTCTCGGCGAACAGCAGCGCCATGCCGAACAGCAGGAAGGCGGTCGCCGCCGCCGACAGCACCAGGTACTTGACCCCCGCCTCCAGCGAGCGACGCTCCCGATAGGTGTAGGCGAGCATCCCGTAGAGCGGCATCGACACCAGCTCCAGACCGAAGAACAGCGTCGCCAGGTGGGTGCTCGCCGACAGTACCAGCCCGCCCGCCGTGGCGCACAGCAGCAGCAGGTAGAATTCCTCGCGCGGGCCGCCGTAATGGGCCAGGTAGGCGTGTGCCAGGGTCGTGCAGGCCAGTGCCGCGACCAGAATCAGCGCCGCCGAGAACAGGGCCAGCCCGTCGATGGCCAGCAACGGCGTGGTCAGCGGCGCCATGAACCACACGCCGATCAGCGCCAGCAGGGCCAGGTTGAGCCCTACCGCGGTGAAGGTGGCGATGGCGGTGTGATGGCGCCGCCAGGCGATCGCCAGCATCACCCCGATGGCCGTGGCGCAGACCAGGATCAGCGGCATCAGCGCCATCAATTGCGTCGCGGTCAACGTCATGGGGCCCCCGTCAGCAGAAGAGTGGTCGACTGTGAAACGACACCGAACAGGCGCTGCACCTCACCCATGGCCGCGCCCGTGGTATCCAGCAGGGGCTGGGGATAGAGCCCGAACAGCAGCACCAGGCCCACCAGCGACAGCATCATCAGGTATTCGCGCCGATCCAGGTCGGCAAACACGCCTTCACCCTGGGCCGGGCCGAAGTACACGCGCTGCATCAGCAGCAGCGAATAGACGGCCGCCAGCACGAAGCCGAAACTGGCCACCACCACGAAACCGGGTGCCACCGGGAAGCTACCGAACAGGATCAGGAACTCACCGAGGAAGTTGGCGGTGCCCGGCATGCCCAGCGAGGCGGCGACGAAGCACAGCGAGAAGCCCGGCAGGCTGCCCAGGCGCCCCCAGAGCCCGCCCATCTGGCGCATGTCGCGCGTGTTCAGGCGCTCGTAGAGCTGGCCGCTGAGGATGAACAGCCCGGCCGCCGAGAAGGCGTGGGCCACCATCATCAGCACCACGCCCTGCAGCGCCAGCTCGGTGCCGGCGTAGATGCCGATCAGCACGAAGCCCATGTGGGCGATGCTGGTATAGGCGATCAGCCGCTTCATGTCCTGCTGGCCACAGGCCAGGATCGCGCCGTAGAAGATGCCGATCACCCCCAGGGTCATCGCCACCGGCGCGAACGCCTGGGAGGCATCGGGGAACAGCGGCAGGGCGAAGCGCAGCATGCCATAGGCCGCGGTCTTGAGCAGGATCCCCGCTAGATCGACGCTACCCGCGGTGGGCGCCTGGGCGTGGGCGTCGGGCAGCCAGCCGTGGACCGGCACCACCGGCAGCTTGACGGCGAAGGCGACGAAGAAGCCCAGCATCAGCCACATCGCCGTGCTCTCCGACAGCGAGGTCTGCATCAGGGTGGCGTAGTCGAAGGAATACTCGCCGGTATTGGCGTGGTGGACGAACACCAGCCCCAGGATCGACACCAGCATCAGCAGCCCGCTGGCCTGGGTGTAGATGAAGAACTTGGTCGCCGCGCGGATGCGGGTCCGCCCTTCCGAACCGCTGTGCCCCCACAGCGCGATCAGGAAGTACATCGGCACCAGCATCATTTCCCAGAAGAAGAAGAACAGGAACAGGTCGATCGACAGGAACACCCCGACCACGCCGCCGAGGATCCACAGCAGGTTGAGGTGGAAGAAGCCGACCCGCTTGACGATCTCGTTCCACGAACACAGCACGGCGAGCATGCCCAGGAAACCGGTCAACGCGATCAGCACCAGCGACAGGCCGTCGAGCGCCAGGTGCACGTCGATGCCGAAGCGTGGAATCCACGGCACGCGCCACTCCATCGACCAGCGCACCGCCTCGCTGGCCGTGCCGGCGTTGGCCAGGTGGTATTCCCCCTGGAACCACAGCCCCAGCGTGATCAGCAATTCGATCAGCATCGTCCCCAGGGCGATCCAGCGGGGGGGCATAGGGCCGAAGCGTTCGGCCTGCCAGCACAGCAGGCCCCCGATGAAGGGGATCAGGATCAGCCAGAGCAGCGTCATAAGCGGTGGATTCCCTGTCGTTGAAACATCAGCGGCGTTGTCCCGCGCGCGCGGACCGATGGCATCGTCATCCCCCCAGTACCAGTACCAGCAAAATCAGGGTCGCCCCGGCCGCCATGGTGGTGGCATAGAGCCGCAGCTTGCCGGACTGGGTCAGGCTCAGGCCGCGATGCAGCGCCCAGGAGAGCCAGGCCGGCAACAGCAGGGCACGGTCGATGACGTCGCTGCGCAGCAGCCGCACCAGCCACCGATAGGGCCGCACGAACAGCCGGTCGTAGGCGATGTCGAAGCCCCAGGCCTGATTCCAGAACCACCAAAGGCGCGCCTCCCAGCCGCCGGCCACGCGCTCGGCCAGCCAGCGCTGGCGCCGCAGGAACAGCCAGGCGGCGACGACCAGCCCGCCCAGCGACACCAGCGCCGCGACGACGCCCAGCACGGTATGGCCGGCGCCGTGGGCATCGGCCCCGGGGCCGGCCGGCAGCACGCCCTCGAGCGGCGGGTGGATCCATGCCCCGATGAAGGTGGAGAGCACCGCCAGCACCACCAGCGGCAAGCCGTGGACCGGCCCGCGCCCCGGCTCGGCATGGCGGGCATTGTCGCTGCCCGGCTCGCCGTGGAAGGTGCCGATGATCAGGCGCAGCGTGTACAGCGAGGTGAGGAAGGCGCCGACCAGCCCGGCCAGCATCAGTCCGCCATGGCCGGAGGCCAGCTCCTGCCAGAGGATCTCGTCCTTGCTGAAGAAACCGGCCGAGACCAGCGGCAGCGCCGAGAGCGCCGCCCCGCCGATCACGAAGCCGGCGTAGGTAAGCGGCAGCTTGCGCCACAGCCCGCCCAGCCGGCGCATGTCCTGCTCGTGGTGGGTACAGACGATCACCGAGCCGGCGGAGAGGAACAGCAGCGCCTTGAAGAAGGCGTGGGTCATCAGGTGGAAGATCGCCGCATCGTAGGCACCGACACCCAGCGCCAGGAACATGTAGCCGATCTGGCTCATCGTCGAATAGGCCAGCACGCGCTTGATGTCGGTCTGCGCCAGCGCGGCGAAGCCGGCGAGCAGCAGGGTCAGCGCGCCGATCACGCCGACCAGGTAGAGCACCGCGGGGGCCAGCTCGAAGACGCCGTGCAGCCGGGCGATCAGGTAGACCCCGGCGGTGACCATGGTCGCCGCATGGATCAGCGCCGAGACCGGAGTCGGGCCGGCCATGGCGTCGGCCAGCCAGGTATGCAGCGGCAGCTGCGCCGACTTGCCCAGCGCCCCGCCGAGGATCAGCAGCGACGCGACCTGGGCCTGCCAGGCGCCCTCGGCCCACACGTCGGGAGCCCGGGCGAGGATCTCGGTGATGTCCAGCGTGCCCAGTTCGCGGAACATCAAAAACAGGCCGATCGCCAGGAAGACATCACCCAGCCGGGTGATGATGAAGGCCTTGAAGGCCGCCCAGCCGTTGGCCGCGGTCTCGAAGTAGTAGCCGATCAGCAGATAGCTGCACAGCCCCACGCCTTCCCAGCCCAGGTAGAGCAGCAGCACGTTGTCGCCGAGCACCAGCAGCAGCATGCTGAACACGAACAGGTTCATGTAGGCGAAGAAGCGAAGCCTCCCGGCCTCGTCCTGCATGTACCAGGCGGCGAACAGATGGATCAAAAAGCCGACGCCGGTGATGATGCCCATGAGCGTCAGCGACAGCCCGTCCAGGTGCAGCCCGATGGTCGGCCGGAAGTCGCCGACCGTCACCCAGGTCCACAGGGTCATGTCGATGCTCGTCTCGCCGGACGCCAGGAAGCGCCAGCCGACCCAGGCGGCGACCAGCGCCGCCAGGCCCACGCTGGTCACCCCGACCACCGAGCTGGCGCGCGGCGACAGCCGGCCTCGCGACAGCGACAGGATCAGGGTGCCGGCCAGCGGCAGCAGGAAGGTCCAGGGCAGTAACGTCATTGGCGGCTCCTCATCCGTTCATGCGGCTGGCCGCATCCACGTCCAGCGTCTTGAAGCGATGGTGCAGCTGGATCAGCAGCGCCAGGCCGATGCTGGCCTCGGCCGCGGCCAGGGTGATCACCAGCAGGAACATCGCCTGGCCCTCGGGCTTGCCCCAGCCGGTGCCGGCGACGATGAAGGCCAGCGCCGCGGCGTTGAGCATGATCTCCAGGCTCATCAGCACGAACACCATGTTGCGCCGGCAGACCAGCCCGGCCAGACCCAGGGTGAAGAGCATCGCGGCCAGCACCAGGCCGTGCTCCATGGGGATACCGCTCATGAGGCCTCCTTGCGGGCTCCGGATTCACGACTGACGGCGGGCTTGTCCGGCTCCGGCAGCCGCCCCACGTGCGACGCGGTGACCAGCGCCGCCAGCAGCAGCATGGCCGCCAGCTCGACCACCAGCAGCCAGGGGCCGAACAGCAGGCTGCCCACGGCCCGGGCGGTCAGCGTCTCGCCCCCGATGACCCGCCCGGCATCACCGCCCCACAGCGTGGCGATCAGGGTCAGCATCAGAATACCCGCCAGCACCGAGGGCCCCAGCCAGACCCGGGGGCGCATCCAGGCGCGCTCCTGGGCGACCACCGTCTCGCCGAGGTTGAGCATCATCACCACGAACACGAACAGCACCATGATCGCCCCGGCGTAGACGATCACTTCCAGGGCCCCGGCGAACGGCGCCCCCAGGGCGAAGAACACCATCGCCACGCTGATCAGCGAGATGATCAGGTAGAGCAGCGCATGCACCGGGTTGGTGTTGGTGATCACGCCCAAGGTCGCCAGCACCGCGACCAGAGCACTCAGATAAAAGGCGATTTCCATGTCATTCCCTTCGCGTGCGGTTCAGGGGAGCAGCGTCTTGACGTCGATCGGCTCGGCCTCGTTGCGCGCCTTGCCCTTGTCCTTGCCGGCGATCGCCAGCCCCGCGACCTTGTAGAAGTGATAGTCATGGTCCTTGCCGGGGCCGTTGATCAGCAGGTCGTCCTTCTCGTAGACCAGTTCCTGGCGCCGGAACTCGCTCATCTCGAAGTCCGGAGTGAGCTGGATCGCCGACGTCGGGCAGGCCTCCTCGCACATGCCGCAGAAGATGCAGCGCGAGAAGTTGATGCGGAAGAACTCGGGATACCAGCGGCCGTCCTCGCGCTCGCCCTTCTGCAGCGAGATGCAGGCTACCGGGCAGGCCACCGCGCACAGGTTGCAGGCCACGCAGCGTTCCTCGCCGTCCGGGTCGCGGGTCAGCACGATGCGCCCCCGGTAGCGCGGCGGCAGCGGCACCGGCTCGTCGGGGTAGTTGAGCGTCTCCCGCTTGCGGAAGCTGTGCATGAAGACCATGCCCAGCGTGCGCAGCTGGGAAACGGTGCCTTTGATCACGTTCATCAGCATGGGCATCGCTCCTCGGTCACAGCGGGTCGGCGATCAGGATCACCGCCCCGGTCACCAGCAGATTGATCAGGGTCAGCGGCAGGCAGACCTTCCAGCCGAAGCTCATCACCCGGTCGTAGCGCGGTCGTGGCAACGAGGCGCGCAGCAGCACGAACAGCACCAGGAAGGCCGCCGTCTTGAGGGAGAACCAGACGATCGGCGGCAGCCAGGGGCCGTGCCAGCCGCCGAAGAACAGCGTGACGATCAGCGCCGAGACCAGCACCATGCCCACGTACTCGCCGATGAAGAACATGCCGAACTTCATGCTCGAGTACTCGACGTGGTAGCCGTCGGCCAGCTCCTGCTCGGCCTCGGGCTGGTCGAAGGGATGGCGGTGGGTCACCGCGATGCCGGCGATCAGGAAGGTGCAGAAGCCGAAGAACTGCGGCACCACGAACCACAGCCCCTCCTGGGCGTTGACGATCTCGCGCATGTTGAACGAGCCGGCCATGGCCACCACGCCCATCAGCGCCAGGCCCATGAACACCTCGTAGGAGAGCGTCTGCGCCGAGGCGCGCATGGCGCCGAGCAGGGCGTACTTGTTGCCGCTCGCCCAGCCGCCGAACAGCACCGCGTAGACGTTGATGCCGGCCAGGGCGAGGAAGAACAGCAGCCCGATGTTGAAGTCGGCCACGCCCCAGCCCGGAGTGATGGGGATGATCATGAACGACAGCAGCAGCGAGGCCATGGCGATGCCCGGGGCCAGCACATACAGCGTGCGGTCGGCGAAGGGCGGGATCCAGTCCTCCTTGAAGAAGATCTTGATCATGTCGGCGATCAGCTGCAGCGAGCCGAAGGGCCCCACCCGGTTGGGGCCGTAGCGGTCCTGCCACAGCCCCAGCAGGCGGCGCTCGACCACCGTCATCACCGCCCCCAGCAGTACCGCGCCCAGCAGGATCACCAGCGCCTGGAGCATGGCGATCAGGCTGGCGGCGACGGGCTCCGACAACCAGTTCATGCGCGCCCCTCCTCGTTGGCTTGCGTTGCGGCCACGGCCAGAGTCACCGCTTCACCGCCGGCCGGCCACGGCTCGATCCCCGCGGGCACCCCGATGGTGCCCGCCGGCCAGCTCGCCTCGCAGCGCGCCGGCAGCACGAGTGCACCGTGCTCGCCCGCGACGCGCAGCGGCTGGCCGTCGCGCACGCCCAGCCGGGCGGCGTCATCGGCCGCCAGCCTCACGACCGGGGCGCCCGCCCGGGTCTGGATCGGTGCGGCGCGGGCCGAGGTCTCGTCGCCGCCGAACAGCCGCGGCAGCACCACCACCTTCCACTCATCCTCTGCGGGGCGATGGACCGCGGGGATGGCGTCGGCATAGCGATAGCCGCCGGGCCGGGGCGCCAGCAGGCGCACCCCCGGGTCGCCGGCGCGCAGATGGCCGCCGACCTCGTCGGTGAACTTGTTCCAGGCCTGGGGCGAGTTCCAGCCCGGCGCCCAGGCGAAGGCGACCTCCTCGCGGGGCCGGTCGAAGCCGTTGTAGCCCTCCATCGAGAAGGTGAAGGCCGAATCCGGGTCCTGCGGGGCACGCGGCTCGCTGACGTTGATGTGGGCGCGCATGGCGGTGCGACCGCTGTAGCGCTGCGGCTCGCGGGCCAGCTTGAGCCCGCGGACCCGGTAGTCGGCCCCCGGCGCGGCATCGATGATGGCGGCCAGGTCGGGATAGTGGCGGGCGCAGTCGCGGGTCACCGCATCCAGGGCGATGTCGCCGACGTCGTGGCGCAGCACGTCGGCCCGCAGCACGTGCAGCCAGCGCCAGCTCTCGCGGATGCGCGTCTCCGGGCGCATGTAGGCCGGGTCGAAGACCTGGAAGAAGCGCTGGGCGCGCCCCTCGAGGCTGACCAGGGTGCCGTCGGCTTCGGTGAAGGCCGCCGCCGGCAGGCCCAGGTGGGCCCGCTCCCAGGTGGCGGTGCGCTGGTGATCGAGCACCACCACGGTCTCCGCGGCATCCAGCGCCGTCTCGATGCGCGCACTCGGCAACCGCTGATGGAGATCGTTCTCCAGGATCACCACGGCGTCGGCGCGCCGGCTCTCGAGTTCGTCGAGCGCCCATTCCAGCGGCGCGCCGCCCATCAGCGCCAGCCCGGTGCTGTTGGCCTCGCGCCGCACCAGCATCAGGCTGCCCCGGCACGCCCGGCGGGCCAGCGCCCGGGCCACATTGCCGGCGGCTTCGACGATGGCTTCCGAGCCCAGCGAGCCGCCGCTGATCACCAGCGGCCGCTCGGCGGCCAGCAGGCTGGCGGCGATCTCGCGGGCCGCCTCGCGGGTGGCGGCGTCGAGATGGTCGACCGCCGGCGCCGCGGCGTCGATCTCGTGGGCCACGGCGAAGCCCAGCCGGGCGATGTCATCAGGCGCCAGCGTCCAGCCGCCCGCGGTGATGTCGTCCAGCTCGGTGGCGGCGGGATAGGCGATGAACACCGGATGGTAGCGGTCCTGGCCCAGGGTGCGCACCGCGGCGTCGTTCCAGGCGGGGATGCCGCGCTCGGCGGCCAGCGCCTCGCGCCGCGCCTGGGCGGCCTGGCGCACGGACAGGGCGACCCGGGCGGCGCTGGCGATCAGGTCCTCGCCGAGAATCAGCACCGCATCGTGATGCTCGACGTCACGCAGCGTCGGCGTGGGCAGGCCGCATTCACGGTTGAGCGTCTGCATGCGCGCCAGCAGGCGCTGCTCGGCGGCGGCGATGCCGGTCGAGAAGTTGCCCTCGCCGACCAGAGCACGCAGCTGGTGGTTGCTCTCCAGGCTGGCGCGCGGCGAGCCGATGCCGATCACCCGGCGGGCGCTGCGCAGGCGGTCGGCCCCCCGGTCCAGGGCGGCATCCACTTCCAGGGTGACGCGCTCGTCGCCCCGGTCGCTGCGCCATTCCGGCAGGCGCGGCCGGTCGTCGCGGTTGACGTAGCCGTAGCCGAAGCGCCCGCGGTCGCAGAGAAAATAGCGATTGACCTCGCCGTGGTAGCGGTTCTCGATGCGCCGGATGTCGCCGTAGCGCTCGCCGGGGCTGATGTTGCAGCCCACCGCGCACTGATGGCAGAGGCTCGGCGCAAACTGCAGGTCCCACTTGCGGGTGTAGCGCTCGGAGTGGGTCTGGTCGGTGAACACCCCGGTCGGGCAGACCTCGGTCAGGTTGCCGGCGAAGGGGCTTTCCAGCACGCCCTCCTGATGGCGGCCGAAGTAGATGTTGTCGTTGGCGCCGAAGGCGCCCAGGTCGGTGCCCCCGGCGTAGTCCCGGTAGAAGCGCACGCAACGGTAGCAGGTGATGCAGCGGTTCATCTCGTGGGCGATGAACGGCCCCAGGTACTGGTTGCGGTGGGTGCGCTTGCGGAAGCGGTAGCGCCGCCGGTCGTGACCGGTCATCACCGTCATGTCCTGCAGGTGGCAGTGGCCGCCCTCCTCGCAGACCGGGCAGTCGTGGGGGTGGTTGATCATCAGCCACTCGACGACGCTGGCGCGGAACTCACGGGCCTCGTCATCATCGATCGAGATCCAGGAACCGTCGGACGCCGGCGTCATGCACGACATCACCAGCTTGCCCCGGGTGTCGTCTTCATCCTTGAACTGCTTGACCGCGCACTGGCGGCAGGCGCCGACGCTGCCCATCGCCGGGTGCCAGCAGAAGTAGGGCACGTCGAGGCCCAGCGACAGGCAGGCGTCCAGCAGGTTGTCCGCCCCGTCCACGTCGTAGCGCTGCCCGTCCACGTGAATCGTCGCCATGCCCTTACCTCGCCTCGCAGTGAATGGATCGATGCCGGTAACGCCTCATATCTGGCCCACCGGGATGGGGTCGGCGTGCGCGGTACGCGGCGGATGCGTCACGCCGCGCTCGAACTCGTCGCGGAAGTACTGGAGCGCCGACGCCAGCGGCATCGCCGCCCCCGGGGCGTGGGCGCAGAAGGTCTTGCCCGGCCCCAGGTCGTCGGCCAGCTTGTCGAGCAGCTCGACATCGCCGCGCTCGCCCTCGCCGCGCTCCAGCGCCTGGAGGAGCTTCACCGTCCACGGCAGGCCGTCGCGGCAGGGGGTGCACCAGCCACAGGACTCGCGGGCAAAGAACTGCTCCAGGTTGCGCACCAGCGACAGCACGCTCTGGTCCTCGTTGACCACCGTCAGCAGTCCGGTGCCCAGGCGGCTGCCCAGCTTGCCGATGGTGTCGAAGTCGAGTGCCGAATCGAGATGCTCGGGCAGCAGGAAACCGGTACTCCCGCCGCCGGGCAGCCAGGTCTTCAGCGCCTTGCCGTCGCGCAGGCCGCCGGCGCGCTCGAGCAGCTCGCGCCCCGGGGTGCCGATCGGCAGCTCCCACAGCCCGGTGCGCTCGACCTTGCCCGAGACACCGAACAGCTTGGTGCCGCCGTCGTTGCTCAGCTCGCCGGACAGATCCTGGTACCACTTGGCGCCGTGGGCCATCACCGCCGGGGCATTGCAGAACGTCTCGACGTTGTTGACCACGGTCGGCTTGCCCCAGGCGCCGGACTGGCCGGGAAACGGCGGCTTGGCGCGGGGGTTGGCGCGCTTGCCCTCCAGCGAGCTGATCAGCGCGGTCTCCTCGCCGCAGATGTAGCGCCCGGCGCCGGTATGCAGGGCGATGTCGAAGTCGAAGCCGCTACCGGCGATGTCGTCGCCCAGCCAGCCGGCCTCGCGGGCCTCGTCGAGGGCCTGCTGCACGGCGCGGGCGGCCTCGACGTACTCGCCGCGCAGGAAGATGTAGCCGTAGCGGGAGTGGTTGGCGTAGGCGCCGAGGATCATGCCCTCGATCAGCAGGTGCGGCTGCTGCTCGAGCAGCAGGCGATCCTTGAAGGTGCCGGGCTCCATCTCGTCGGCGTTGCACACCAGGTAGCCGCGCGGAATGCTGCCCCCCTTCATGGTCAGGCTCCACTTCATGCCCGCCGAGAAGCCCGCGCCGCCACGCCCGCGCACGTTGGCCTCCTTCATGGTGGCGACCACGTCGTCGGGGGACTGCCGGTTGAGCACCTCGCGCACGGCGGCGTAGCCGTCCTTGCCGACGTACTCGTCGAGCCCGATCCGGGCGCCGTCGTCGCGCAGCCGCCAGGTCAGCGGGTGCGTCTCGGCACGACGCTCGGCGGCGCTCTGGCGAAGCTGGCTGTGATAGCGCGTCACGCTCATGCGAAGCCCTCCAGCAGGTCGGCCACGTCGCCGGGGGCGACGGGGCCGTAGGTGCAGTCGTCGATCATCAGCGTCGGGCCGCGATCGCAGGCCCCCAGGCAGCACACCGGCAGCAGCGTGAAGCGGCCGTCGGCGGTGGTCTGGCCGAAGCCGATGCCGAGCTCGGCCGACAGCGCGTCGCGCAGTTCCTCGTAGTCGTTGAGAAAGCACGAGCTGCTGTCGCAGACCAGGATCACGTGGCGCCCCACCGGCTGGCGGAAGATCAGGCTGTAGAAGGTCGCCACGCCCTCGACGTCGGCGGGCCCCACGCCCAGTACCTCGGCGATCGCCGGGATCGCCGCGTCGGGCACCCAGCCGTGGCGGCGCTGGACGATCTTGAGCGCCTCGATGCAGGCCGCCTGGGGCTGCTCGTAGTGGTCGCGTTCGTGCTCGATGGCGCGACGGTCCTCGGGCTCGATGACGAAGCCGTCGCGGGCGATGGTGCGTGCGGTGTCGTTCATGTTCAGCGATCCACGTCGGCCATGACGAAGTCGATACTCCCCAGGTGGGCGATCAGGTCGGGCACGAAGCCGCCGCGCATCACCGCCGGGATCTGCTGCAGGTGCGGGAAGCTCGGCGTGCGAATGCGCGTGCGGTAGCTCATGGTGTTGCCGTCGCTGGTCAGGTAGTAGCTGTTGATGCCCTTGGTCGCCTCGATCATCTGCAGCGACTCGTTGGGCCTGAGCACCGGCCCCCAGGAGACCTGCAGGAAGTGGGTGATCAGCGTCTCGATGTGCTGGAGCATCTTCTCGCGCGGCGGCGGCGTGGTCAGCGGGTGGTCGGCCTTGTAATCGCCCGAGGGCATGTGGTCGACGCACTGCTGGATGATGCGCAGGCTCTGGCGCATCTCCTCGATGCGGATCTGGCCGCGGTCGAAGACGTCGCCGTTGCTGCCCAGCGGCACCTCGAAGTCGAAGTTCTCGTAGCCGCCGTAGGGGCGCTTCTTGCGCAGGTCGAAGTCGCAGCCGGTGGCGCGCAGGTTGGGGCCGGTGACGCCCCAGGCCAGCGCCTCGCGGGTGGTGTAGGCGGCGATGTGACGGGTGCGCTCGCGGACGATGGCGTTCTCCATCATCGCCCGCTCGTACTCGACGAGCCGCTTGGGCATCCAGTCGAGGAAGCCCTGGACCAGGGTATCCCAGCCTTTGGGCAGATCCATCGCCGTGCCGCCGATGCGGTACCACGCCGGGTGCATGCGGAAGCCGGTGATCGCCTCGATCACCTCGTAGCCCTTCTGGCGGTCGGTGAAGGTGAAGAACACCGGGGTCATCGCCCCCAGGTCCTGCAGGTAGGTGCCCAGGAACAGCAGGTGGCTGGTGATGCGGAACATCTCGGCCATCATCACGCGGATGGTCATGGCGCGCTCGGGCACCTCGATGCCGGCGAGCTTCTCCACCGCGAGGATGTAGGGCAGGTTGTTCATCACCCCGCCGGTGTAGTCGATGCGGTCGGTGTAGGGGATGAAGCTGTGCCAGGACTGGCGCTCGCCCATCTTCTCGGCGCCGCGGTGGTGGTAGCCGATGTCCGGCACGCAGTCGACGATCTCCTCGCCGTCGAGCTGCAGCACGATGCGAAACGCGCCGTGCGCCGAGGGGTGGTTGGGCCCGAGGTTGAGGAACATGAACTCGGTGTCCTCGTTCTCGCGGCGCATGCCCCATTCCTCGGGCTTGAACTGCAGCGCCTTCTGCTCGACGTCCTGGCCCTCGACGGTGAGCGTGTAGGGGTCGAACTCGGTGGCCCGGGCGCCGTGGTCCTTGCGCAGCGGATGGCCGTTCCAGGTCGGCGGCATGAGAATCCGCGTGAGGTGCGGGTGGCCGGCGAAATCGATGCCGAACATGTCCCACACCTCGCGCTCGTACCAATTGGCGTTGGGGTAGAGCGAGACCACGCTGGGGATCTTCAGGTCACGCTCGTCGAGCGCCACCTTGAGCATCACGTCGCGGTTCCGCGAGATCGACATCAGGTGATAGAAGACCGTGAAGTCCGAGGCCGGCAGGCCGCGGCGGTTGGCACGCAGCCGCTCGTCGACCGCCGACAGGTCGTAGAGCATCTCGAACGGCTCGGGCATGTCGCGCAGGAACTTGAGCACCTCGGTGAGCGACTCGCGGGGGATCCACACCACCGGCATGCCGGTGAGCGTGGCCTGCTCGAGGACGGCGTGTTCGCCAAGTCGCTGGCGGAGCGCGCCGACGATCGGGTCGTCGGCGGCGGCCGCATGATCGGGGGTCGGTGTGTCAGCGCTCATGAGCGTCGGCAAACTCCTGCGGCGAAAGAAAAACGGTCGCGGTGTCAGATGCTGTCGGGCGTGCGCAGCTCGGTGGCCTGGATGCGCCGGTCGCGGTACTTCTCGCGCTGCGAGGGCATCTCGGCGCGGTAGACGCCCTGGTCACCGACCACCCAGGACAGCGGGCGACGCTCCTCCTGGATCGAGTCCTGCAGCAGCTGCAACCCCTGCAGGAAAGCCTCGGGACGCGGCGGGCAGCCCGGCACGTACACATCCACCGGCAGGAACTTGTCGACGCCCTGCACCACCGAGTAGATGTCGTACATGCCGCCCGAGTTGGCGCAAGAGCCCATCGAGATCACCCACTTGGGCTCGAGCATCTGGTCGTAGAGCTGCTGGATCACCGGCGCCATCTTGATGAAGCAGGTGCCGGCAATGACCATGAAGTCCGCCTGGCGCGGGGAGGCGCGAATCACCTCCGAGCCGAAGCGGGCGATGTCGTGGGGCGCGGTGAAGGCCGTGGTCATCTCCACGTAGCAGCAGGAGAGCCCGAAGTTATAGGGCCACAGGGAGTTCTTGCGCCCCCAGTTGACCGTCGCGTTGAGGACCTCGTCGAGCTTGCCCATGAAGACATTGCGATGCACCTGCTGCTTCATCGGGTCGTCCTCGAGGCGCTGGCGCTCACCGAGCGGATAGCGGGCGTCCGCTGCCACAGCGTCTTCTGCACGCGTCAGGGTATAGGGCATGCGATTCCTCCAGCGAACGTTATGCGACTACGTACTGCATCTTGGGCGGTCGGGGCGGCGTGAGGGTGCCGGACCCGACCGCAGCGGCCGGCGACTCAGGAGCCGGGGTCGCGCATCTTGCGCTTGGGTGCCCACTCCAGGGCCCCCACGCGGCTGTCGTAGACCAGACCGGCCAGCAGGATGGCGATGAACACCGCCGCACCGGCGAAGCCGGCCCAGCCCACCTCGCGGACCGACACGGCCCAGGCGAACAGGAACACGGCCTCGATATCGAAGATCACGAACAGCATCGCGACCAAGTAGAACTTGACGGAGAAGCGCTGGCGCGCGCTGCCGGCACCGATGATGCCGGACTCGAAAGGCAGGGATTTGCTGCGCCCCTTGCTGCGGCCACCCAGCAGGCTGGAGGCGCCCATCATGAAGACACACAGACCGATGACGGCGATGACGAACAGTCCCACGGCCCAGTGCTGGGCGATGCTCGAAGCGGCGTCCTGGTTCATACACTCCCTCGTCCAGACCATGAAAGGTCGGCGGGCCGAGCTGCCACGACGCCGGAAAGCGCTGGGGTCGGCCTGACCAACCAGTACGCGTTAAGCATAGGAGAGCATTAGAGAATTGTCAGAAACAAGCCGTACTTTCGGCGTACCCGGGTGAACTGAGAATCGTTTCTGCAGCGCAGCAATCGCACCAGCTGCCAATTTCAGCCGCAATACGCGGCCAGCCAGCGCTCCGCCAGCCACAGCACCACCGCGTAGCGCGCCCCCTTGCCGACCAGGATCAGCAACGTCGCCTGCCCGAACGGCAGCCGCAGCACGCCGGCGACCACGGTGAGGGCGTCGCCCACCACCGGCAGCCAGGCCAGCAGCAGGCTGAACCGCCCCAACCGGGCATAGGTGCGCTCGCCGCGCGCCAGCGCCGCCTCTGACACCGGAAACCAGCGGCGTCCGGCCAGATGGCGGGCGTAGCGCCCCAGGGCGACATTGACCAGGCTGCCCAGGGTGTTGCCGAGGGTGGCCACCAGCCACAGCAGCCACACGGCTTCGCCCCGGCACCACTGGCGCGCCAGCCAGACCTCCGAGCCGCCGGGCAGCAGAGTGGCGCTGGCCAGAGCGACGAGAAACAGGCTCAGCATGGCCGCCCCGCCACCGGATCGGCTAGGCTGTAGCCCCGTTCACAGTTGAGGATTCGCGTGACGATGTCCGACGCCTCCCGCATTGCCAATGTCCTGACCATCGCCGGCTCCGACCCGTCGGGCGGCGCCGGCATCCAGGCCGATCTCAAGACCTTCTCGGCCCACGGCACCTACGCTACCAGCGTGATCACCGCGCTGACCGCGCAGAACACCTGCGGTGTCACCGGCGTGCACCCGGTACCGCTCGACTTCATCGCCGCCCAGCTCGACACCCTGCTCGACGACGTGGCCATCGACGCGGTGAAGATCGGCATGGTCGCCGACCGCGAGGTAGCCGCGACGATTCGCGAGCGGCTCGAGCGCCGCCGGCCGCGCTGGATCGTGCTCGACCCGGTGATGGTCGCCAAGAGCGGCGACCTGCTGGTCGACGACGCCGGTATCCGCGCGGTGCGCGACATTCTCGTGCCCCTGGCCGACCTGATCACGCCCAACCTGCCCGAGGCCGCGGTGCTGCTAGGCGAACCCGAGATAGCCTCGGCCGACGCGATGGAGGCGCTGCAGCCCGCCCTGCGCCGGCTCGGCGCGCCCCACGTGCTGCTCAAGGGCGGCCACCTGGCCGGCGGGCGCTGCCCCGATCTGCTGATCTCGCCCGAGGGCGCCAGCTGGCTCGAAGCCGAGCGCATCGCCACCGACAACCTGCACGGGACCGGCTGCTCGCTGTCCTCGGCGATCGCCGCGCGCCTGGCCCGCGGTGATACGCTCGTCGGCGCCGTGCAACATGCCAAGGTGTGGCTCAGCCAGGCCCTGCATGAAAGCCACCGCCTCGACGTCGGCCGGGGGCGCGGGCCGGTCCATCACTTCCACGCCTGGTGGTAGGCGGAACGCCGCACTTGCGGGGGCCCGCGGGGCGCACCATGCTGCAGTGACGGGTAACGTCCGCTTCGGCAGCCGGGTCTGCCGGAGCCAACTTCACGGGAGGATACCGCCATGCCCCGGACGCTGCTCTTCGCCTGCGACCTGTCCGCCGAAAACCGCGCCGGCTTCGCCCGAGCCATTCGCCTGGCCGCGGAAAACGGCGCCCGCCTCGACGTGCTGCATGTCCTCGACCCCCACCTGCCCCGCCAGGCGCTGCACGACCTCGAGAGCGCGGTGGTGGCCGAGATGGAGCGCACCCTGACCGACCTGCGCGAGGACTACGCCCTCCCGGCACCGGACACCCTGATCCAGACGGTGGCCGGCACCCCCTATGCCGAGGTCGTCCGCGAGGCCCACGAGCGCCATGCCGACCTGATCGTGCTCGGCACGCATCGCAAGCGCGGGCAGCCCGACCTGGTCGCCGGCACCACGCTGGCCCGGGTGATGCGCAACGCGCCCTGCCCGGTGTTCTCGATCAGCCATCCGGCCCATCAGGAGTGGCACGACATCCTGGTGCCCATGGACTTCTCGCTGCCCTGCCGGCACACCCTGCGCGAGGTCATCACCCGCTTCCCCGACGCCCGCCTGACCCTGCTGCACGCCTGGTGCATCCCCGGCGAGCGCGAGCTGGCCTCGAACAGCGACTACGCCCGCTGGCGCGAGCACGAGGTTGCACGGCTGCGCGAGCGCCTGGAGAGCGAGGTCGACCAGCTGATGGGCGAAGTGGGCGGCGTTCCCGAGCTCGAGCTGGTGCTCGAGCAGGGCGAGCCGCTCGAGGTGCTGATGGGTCGCCTGCGGCGCCAGCCCCCCGACCTGCTGGCATTGAGCAGCCAGTCCCGGCTGGGCCGCCAGAGCCCGCTGACCGAGCAGCTGCTCGCCGAACCGCACTGCGACCTGATGGTGTGCCGCGCCTGGTAGCGATCCTGATGTTGCGCCCACGCGGCGTCTGGGGCAGCGTAACCCCGACCCAGACACACAGGACGACACTCGCATGCGGGCACTCATCCAGCGCGTCACCCACGCCGGTGTCAGCGTCGACGGCCACACGATCGGCGCCATCGACCACGGCCTGCTCGCCCTGATCGGAGTGGAGCGCGGCGACGACGAGGCGCGCGCCGACCGGCTGCTGCACAAGCTGTTGCACTACCGGGTCTTCGCCGACGACACCGGGCGCATGAACCGCAACCTGCAGCAGGCCGAGGGTGGCCTGCTGCTGGTCTCGCAGTTCACCCTGGCCGCCGACACCCGCAAGGGGCTGCGCCCCGGCTTCTCCAGCGCCGCTGCCCCCGAGGAGGGCGACCGGCTCTTCCACTACCTGCTCGACCGCGCCCGGGCCGCCTGGCCGCATGTCGCCAGCGGCGAGTTCGGCGCCAACATGCAGGTCGAGCTGGTCAACGACGGCCCGGTGACCTTCCTGCTGGAAACCTGACTCGAGCCCCCATGGCCGCTGCCCGCCCCGCCACGGCGGCGGCCGGCGGCCTCACCGTCGGTGGACAGCGGCAGGATGATCTACGCGCGGTGAGGCCCGCCCCGGCTCAGGCGCCGTCGGCCGCGAGCGTCTGTTCCAGCGCCTCGAGGGCTTCCTCGGCCTCGAGCCAGCTCTGCTCGAGCGTCTCGACCTCGCCCTTGAGTTCGCCCTGACGGGCCAGCAGGTCGGTCAGTTCCGCCTTGCGCGCGGCATCGGTGTAGAGGTCGGGATCGCCCAGTGCGCCTTCGAGCGTCGCCAGCCGTGACTGGGCCTCGGTCATGCGCTTCTCGACCCGGTCGCGCTCGCGCTTGAGCGGCCGCAGCTTCTCGCGCAGCGCGGCGGCCTCGCGCCGCTGCGTCTTGCGATCCGGTGCGGCGCTGTCAGCGGCCTTGTCGGCCCGGTTCTCGCGGCGCTCGTCCTCGACCCGCGCCTTGAGCCAGGCCCGGTAGTCGTCGAGGTCACCGTCGAACGGTGCCACCGTGCCGTCGGCGACCCGCCAGAACTCGTCCACCGTGGCGCGCAGCAGGTGGCGGTCGTGGGAGACCACGATCACCGTGCCTTCGAAGCCGGCCAGCGCCTCGGTGAGGGCCTCGCGCATCTCCAGGTCGAGGTGGTTGGTGGGCTCGTCGAGCAGCAGCAGGTTGGGCTTCTGCCAGGCGACCAGCGCCAGCGCCAGGCGCGCCTTCTCGCCGCCGGAGAAGCGTCCCACCTCGCCGAACACGTCGTCGCCGCGAAAACCGAAGCCGCCGAGGAAGTTGCGGATCGCCTGCTCGCTGGCCGTCGGCGAGAGCCGCTGCACGTGCAGGAACGGCGTGGCCTTGAGGTCGAGCCCCTCGAGCTGGTGCTGGGCGAAGTAGCCCACCGCCAGGTGCTCGCCGGGCACGCGCTTGCCGGCGATGAGCGGCAGCGCGCCGGTCAGCGACTTGATCAGCGTCGACTTGCCGGCGCCGTTGGGGCCGAGCAGGCCGATGCGCTGCCCCGGCAGCAGGGTCAGCTTGACGTCGCGCAGCAGCGGCTCGGCATAGCCCAGCTGGGCCTCGTCGAGCACCAGCAGCGGGTGCGAGGTCTTGTCGGCGACCGGCAGGGTGAAATGGAACGGCGAGTCGACATGCGCCCCGGCGATGGTTTCCATGCGCTCGAGCATCTTCAGCCGGCTCTGGGCCTGGCGGGCCTTGGTGGCCTTGGCGCGAAAGCGCGCCACGAAACGCTCGATCTCCTCGCGACGGGCCTGTTGCTTGGTGGCCTCGGCCTGCTGCTGGGCCAGCTTCTCGGCACGGGTGCGCTCGAAGGTGGTGTAGTTGCCGCTGTAGAGGGTCAGCCGGCGCTGCTCCACATGCACGATGTGGTCGCACACCGCGTCGAGGAAGTCGCGGTCGTGGGAGATCAGCAGCAGGGTGCCCGGGTAGCGGACCAGCCACTGCTCGAGCCACAGCAGGGCGTCGAGATCCAGGTGGTTGGTGGGCTCGTCGAGCAGCAGCAGGTCGGAGGGCCGGAACAGCGTCTGGGCCAGGTTGACGCGCATCCGCCAGCCGCCGGAGAACGCCGACAGCGGGCGATCGAGGTCGGCCTGGGTGAAGCCCAGCCCGACCAGCAGCCGCGCCGCCCGCGAGGGGGCACTGTAGCCATCGAGCGCCTCGAGCCGGCCGTGCAGCTCGGCCTCGCGATGCGCCTCATCGCGCTCGCGGGCGGCATCCAGTGCCGCCTGGGTGGCGCGCAGCTCACGGTCGCCGTCGAGCACGTAATCGAGAATCGAGCGCTCCAGCGACTCGACCTCCTGCGCCATGTGGGCGATGCGCAGGCCGCCGGCCAGGCTGACCTCGCCCCGGTCGGGGCCGAGCTCGCCGAGCAGCAGCTTGAACAGGCTCGACTTGCCGGTGCCGTTGGCCCCGACGATGCCTGCCTTCTGCCCCGGATACAGGGTCAGTTCGGCCGCCTCGAAGAGCGGTTGCGTGCCGCGTTGCAGGTCCAGTTGACGCAGTGCGATCATGCCTGTCTCCCATCGTTTCGTCGCTGAAGGCCGCGCCGCTCGTCGACCATGACCGCCCATTCTACCCAATCCGTCGCCGCTCTGGCCGCCCCCGAGGCACTCTGGCATTACGCCTGCGCCTGCTACGGTGCGCCCGGCGTCGCCGATGCCTGCCTCGCGGCCCAGGATGACCTGGGCGCCGATGTCTGCGAGCTGCTGTGGCTCGCCTGGTTGTATCGGTTCGGCCTGACCCCGACGGCTGACGCCCCGCGCGCCCTGGCACCGGTCCGCGCCCATCAGGCTCGCCACACCCGGCCCCTGCGCGAGCGGCGACGCGCGCTCAAGCCACTGGCCCGGCCGGGCTCGGCACTCGAGACGTGGCGCGAGCAGCTCAAGCGTGCGGAACTCGCCGCCGAGCACGCCGCCCTGGGCATGCTGCAGACGCTGGCCCGGCGCGGTGACGGCGTGCGTGCCCGCCGGGCCGAGGACGGCGATCTCCGCACGATCCTCCAGCATCACCTGGGCCTCCCCACCGAGCGTGACGACCCCGTGCTGGCGCGGCTGGCCCGGGCGCTGGAAGCCATGAGCGAAAGCGCTCACTTCCCCCCCAGAGACGAGTAGCACTGGCGCCGCAAAGCCTGTAAGTTCGAGAGTAGGGCAAGGCGCCTGGTCAGGCCCCCGCCTGTCTGTCACAACCCGGAACGAGGGCTCGCCACCCTCGGCTAGCGAATCCCTGCAAAAATAAAGGAAAGCTTGCAACATGACCCAATCCTCCACTCCCCCCGGCGATCGCGCGAAGCGCCCCAACGGCCTTCTGCGAGCCCTGAATGCTCTCGACCGTGGACTGGGCATTGTTGAGCGCGTCATCGTGGCGGGCAGCATCCTCGTCATGGCCGCGTTGATGAGTGCTCACGTCGTCGGCAACCTCCTGTTTCAGCACGGCATCAGCGGTACCTATGAAGTCACCGAAATGCTGATCGTCATCATCACCTTCGTCGGCGTCGGCTACGCGACCCGCAACGCCCGCCACATCAGCATGTCGGCGATCTACGACCAGCTCGGCGGCCGGCTGCGAAAGGGTCTGCTGATCCTGATCTGCCTGGGCACCGCGGTACTGATGTTCTACTTCGCCTTCAAGTCCGCCGAATACGTCATGACGATCTACGGCCGCGGCCGCGCCAGCGCGTCGCTGCACATCCCGTTGTGGATCATCTATCTTGCCCTGCCGGTCGGCTTCACCCTGGCGGGCGTGCAGTACCTGCTGACGGTGGCCCGCAACCTGGTCAGCCAGGATATCTACCGCTCCTTCAACGAGAAGGAGGCCTATGCCGAGGTGCCCGACGACCTCGAAACCTCCAGCGACGACGACGCATCACGCGGCGCCTGACGATTCAACAAGACCAAGACCGATACGAGGATTTTCTTCATGCTGATCTGGCTAGGCGTGATCATGCTCGTGCTGCTGCTGCTGGGATTCCCGATGATGGTTCCCCTGGCGGCGGGCATGCTCTACATGATGTTTACCGGAATGACGTTCTTCGGCCCCGACCAGGCCGTGAGCTGGATGATCAATGGGGTCGGCAGCTGGGTGCTGGCGGCGGTGCCCATGTTCATCTTCGCCGCCGACATCCTCACCAAGGGCCACACCGCCAACCGGCTGCTGGACGTGGTCGACGTCTTCACCCGCCATGTGCGCGGCGGCCTGCCCATCACCACCGCGGCCTCCTGCGCGCTGTTCGGCGCGGTGTCCGGCTCCACCCAGGCCACGGTGGTGGCGATGGGCGGGCCGATGCGCCCGCGTCTGCTGGCCAAGGGCTACAGCGATGACTTCACGCTGGGGCTGATCATCAACGCCAGCGACATCGCGCTGCTGATTCCGCCGAGCATCGGCTTCATCATCTACGGCGTGGTGATGAAGACCTCGATCGGCGACCTGTTCCTGGCGGGCATCCTGCCCGGCCTGCTGATCCTGGCGATGTTCGCCCTTTATTGTTACATCTACTCGCGCGTCAAGGGCATCGAGGCGGAGCCCAAGGCGTCCTGGAGCGAGCGCTTTCGCGCCATTCGCCGCGTGATCCTGCCCATGGGCTTCCCGGTGCTGGTGGTCGGCGGCATCTATGGCGGCTTCTTCAGCGCCGTCGAGGCCTCGGCGGTGGCGGTGGCCTACGCGCTGATCCTCGAGGTCGTCATCTATCGCCAGGTGTCGATCCGCGACCTGTGGGGCCTGGCCCTGTCCACCGGCATGATCACCGCCGTGGTGTTCATCCTGGTGGCCATCGGTGCGGGCTTCTCCCAGACCCTGGGCACGGCCGGCGTTCCGGAGAAGATCCTCGGCCCGCTGATCGACGGCATCGGCGACAATCAGTTCCTGGCGCTGCTGCTGATCGCCGTGTCCTTCTTCGTCGGCTGCATGTTCGTCGACCCGATCGTGGTCATCCTGATCCTGGTGCCGATCTTCAAGCCGCTCGTGCAATCCACCGGGCTGGATCCGGTGCACGTCGGCGTCATCGTCACCCTGCAGGCCGCCATCGGCTCGGCCACGCCGCCGTTCGGCTGCGATATCTTCACGGCCATTGCCGTGTTCCGCCGCCCCTATATGGACGTGGTCCGCGGCACGCCGCCGTTCATCGCCATCCTGGTGGTGGCGACCCTGGTGCTCATCCTCTTCCCGCAGATCTCGCTGCTGCTGCCCTCCCTGGGCGGCGACTGAGCTTGCGGTTCCACCCTGTCGGCCCGGCTTCGCGCCGGGCCGTTTTCTTTCCCCCGCCGTACTCCACGCCGCCGCTTCCGGCGCTGCCTCTTCCCCTATATCGTCCGGGCTGTCTTCTCGCCACGTTCTCGCCACTGGTGGGGCCCTGTTGTCGCCATCGTTCCGACCTGGCTCGCCGGGGCGGCACTCGGCCGTCGCCGTTAGCCCGCCAGGCGGCGCCCGCCGAGGTCGCCCCGTGCAGTGGCGGAGCCTATCCACAACCCGCTCCGGGAGGAAGTCGGCCGAAGCCTGCGCACAAAAACGCCCGGGAGCGCAGGCTCCCGGGCGATACGGTGGGGCATGGTACCGGGCGGAGGAGATTACCCCACCGCCACGGCGTCGGCCTTACTGGCTCTTGCTGTCGGCCTTGTTGATCTGGTCGAGCAGGATATCCAGGGATTCCTTGCCGCGCTCGCCAACCATGTCGATGTAGGTCTGGCGCACCGGCTTGGCCAGCTTGCGGAAGGCGTCACGCTCCTGTTCATCCAGGTGAATGATGTTGATGTCGCTCTTTTCCTTGATGGTATCGAGACGCTCGGAGTTGAACTGGGTCTGGATGTCGTGGCCCTTCTGGACCATTTCACCGAGCACCGAGTCCAGCATCTTCTGCTGGTCGTCGGAGAGCCCTTCGTACCAGTCCAGGTTGCCGATCAGGTTGGCCACGAACTGCGACTGATCGGCGAAGATCATGTAGTCCTGCACTTCGTAGAAGCCCATGTTCTCGTGGGCGAAGACCGGCTGGATGTTGCCTTCCGCCTGGCCCTGCTGCAGGGCGCTGTAGAGCTCGCCGTAGGCGATGGTGATCGGCGCGGCGCCGTAGGCTTCGTAGGTCGCGCGCAGCAGACTGTTGTCCATGACGCGGATCTGCAGCCCCTTCATGTCCTCGGGGGTGCGGATTTCCTTGTTGGCGGTCCACACCTGATAACCCTCGGGTAGCGCGCCCAGGGGAACCAGCCCGCGCTTGCGGAACGACTGCTGCCAGGGATCGCTCTTCAGGAACGCATCGGAGTTGAGGATCTTCGCCGTCTCGAGCTGATCGTTCGGCATGACGAAGTTGAGGCTCATCAGCTGGCTTTCCGGCACCGTGCCGCCCAGGAAGCCGGAGCCGAAACCGATCTGGATGGCGCCGTTCTGGATGGCGTCGTAGAGCGCCGAATAGTTCGACCCCCAGGCACCATAGGGAAGCAACTGTACGGTGACGTCACCGTCGCTCTTTTCCTCGATGAGCTTCTTGAATTCCTCGGCGTAACCATACTGGACACTGCCCTCGGTTTCCTCGAGGCCGAAGCGCCAAGTCTCGGCAAAGGCCGACGAAGCCATGCCGACCATGCCCATGGCGGTAACACCGATCACGATATTGCGCAGTTGCATTGTGCTTGTTCCCCTTGTTGTCGATGTGAGTCCAGAAAAGAGCAAAGGCCGTGCAATGTCAAGATTCCACACGTCGTATGCCGGGTGCGGAACAGAAAGGCCCCTGTTAGAGTCACAATAGGCGTTTGGCGCCATTTCTGCTCGCCAACCGACAAGAACGCTTGCCGTACCAACCATTCGAGGAGTTTTCATGAAAACCCGGTTAACCGCCGTTGCTCTGACACTGCTGTCGACCGCTCCGCTGGCGCTGGCCGCCCCGCAGAGCGATCAGGAAAAGCTCAGCTACAGCATTGGTGTGACGCTCGGCCAGAGCCTTTCCCAGGACATCAAGAACCTGGATATCGACAGCTTCACGCAGGCCATTCAGGACGTCTACGGTGGCAACGATCTGCAGATGAGCAAGAAGGCGATGACCGAAGCCCTCACGGCCTTCCAGAAGCAGAAGATGGCCGAGCGCAAGGCCGAGGCGGAGAAAGTCGCCAAGCAGAACAAGGCCGAGGGCGAGAAGTTCCTGGCCGAGAATGCCAAGAAGGACGGCGTCAAGGTCACCGATTCCGGTCTGCAGTACAAGGTCATCGAGTCCGGTGACGGCGCGAGTCCCGATGCCAACGATCAGGTCAAGGTCAACTACGAGGGCAAGCTGATCGACGGTACCGTCTTCGACAGCTCCTACAAGCGCGGCGAGCCGGTCGAGTTCCAGGTCGACCAGGTCATCCCCGGCTGGCAGGAAGCGCTGAAGAAGATGCACGTCGGCGACACCTGGATGATCTACCTGCCTTCCGACCTGGCCTACGGACCGGCCGGCACCGGCGGCCCGATCGGCCCCAACGAGGCGCTGACCTTCAAGGTCGAGCTGCTCGACGTCACCAAGAAGCCCAACGACGCCAAGGCCGACGCGGGCGACAAGGCCGCCAAGCAGGACGAACAGGCTGCAGGCGACACCGCCAAGAACTGACCCTTCGCGTCACCGGCCGCCCGCGGGCGGCCGGCCCCACCCGATAGCGCCCGTCAGGCGCCGCTGCCGGCACCCGGTCGGCGCACATCGAAGTCGAACCAGCTGCCACGCCGCCCTTCCGGGGTCGTCACGATCACCTCCGCCCGCCAGCGCGTGACCGATTCGTCGTCGACGCTGTTGACGCTCAGCACCCCCTGCCCGTGAAAGTCCCCGTCGCCCCGCCCCTGGAGCACATAGCGGCGCAATCCCATGTTGCGGTTGCGACCGATAAAGGCCACCACCACCCGCTCGGGATTCAGGCCGTCGACATGCACGTCGAGCGGCAACGGCCGCAGGGGCACGATGGCATCACCCAGCGACAGCGTGACCCGGGCGTCCCCGCCGATGCCGGCGTGACAGGGCCCCTGATGCAGCCGACAGACACCGTCCGGCGGGTACCAGACGACGTCGTTGCTGCCGCCGCGCAGGTAGTAGTGCGCCAGGTAGCCGACGGCCACCACCATCGTCACCAGCGTGACAGCAATCAGCAGGTTGAGAAGCGGCGAGCGGGCGTTGTCGTCGTCGGCATAGGGCATGGTCGGGCGGCGGGCCTCATCGACAGGCGGGACAATCCGGGTAAGCTTACCAGTTCGCACTCGGGCGTGACGCGCGTAAGGTTGTCGCAGCGCCCTCGTCATGCACGCGACAAGGAGATTCGCCATGTCCGGCGTCCAGGCGGCTCTGGGCCCTTTGTTCCTGTTGATCCTGCTCGGCGCCCTGCTGGGGTGGCGTCGCCTGCCTGCGGATACCTTCTGGCCGGCGATGGAGCGGCTGATCTACTTTTTGCTGTTTCCCGCCATGCTGGTATCGACCCTGGCCACCGCCGACGTCTCGCGGGTGCCGATCGCCCAGGTGGCGACCGTTCTGCTGGGCGGTATCGCCGCCTTCGCCGCACTGCTGTGGTGGATCAAGCCGCGACTGGGGCTCGACGCGCCCGCCTTCACCTCGGTCTTCCAGGGTGCGCTGCGCTTCAACACCTATGTCGGCGTTGCCGGCGCCGCGGCGCTGCACGGCCAGCCCGGCGCCACCGTGGCCGCGGTGGCGGTCGCCCTAATGGTGCCGACCATCAACGTGCTGTGCGTGGCCAGTTTCATCGCCGCCGGCACCCTGGGCCCGTCCAGCCTGTCGAAGAGCCTCGCCGCCCTGACCCGCAACCCGCTGATTCTGGCCTGCGTGGCCGGTATTGTGCTCAACCTGAGCGGCATCGGCCTGCCGGGCTGGAGCGAGCGCGCGGTGTCTCTGCTGGGCCGCGCCGCCCTGCCCCTGGGGCTGGTCGCCGTCGGCGTGGCACTGCGTCCACGGGCGCTGCTGCGCCTGGACCGCGGCGTGTGGAGCGCCAACCTGGTCAAGCTGGTGCTGATGCCGGCGGTGGTGCTGGCGCTGGGCGCGCTGGTCGGCCTCGATCCGGTGAGCCGTGATGTCACGCTGCTGTTCGCCGCCCTGCCCACCGCGACCTCGGCCTACATCCTCGCCCGCCAGCTGGGCGGCGACGCCGAGCTGATGGCCGCGCTGATCACCGGGCAGACCCTGCTGGCGATGCTCAGCCTGCCGCTGTGGCTGAGCCTGGCGGGCGGCTGATCGTCGGCCACCGCTTCATTTGAAAATGATTCGCGAAAAGCTTGACGCCACAAATGAGAATCAATATTGTTAACCACGTGGTGTTCGTCAGGCACCACACCGGGCAGGCGCCGCGGGTGCCTGCCATGGTTATCTCCTCATCAAGCTAGTCACGGTCCTTGCGGCGGCTCATCGAGCCGCCGCCTTTCTGTGCGCGGGTGTCAAGCTGGGGCGGGAACGCAACGGAGGGCGTGGCGACTCAGGCGTCGTGGCGCTCGAAGATCAGGTCGAAGACGCCGTGGCCGAGCTTCTCGCCGCGGCTTTCGAACTTAGTCAACGGGCGGAAGGCCGGGCGCGGCACGTAGACGCCCTCGCTCGCGGTGTTGCGCCACCCCGGCGCCGCGACCATCACCTCGGCCATGTGCTCGGCGTAGGGCTCCCAGTCGGTCGCCATGTGCAGCCAGCCGCCGGGCCGGAGCCGCGAGCGCACCAGCTCGACGAACGCCGGCTGGACGATGCGCCGCTTGTGGTGCTTCTTCTTCGGCCAGGGGTCGGGGAAGAACAGCTGCACGCCGTCGAGCCCGGCCTCCGGCAGGCAGTGGCGCAGCACCTCCAGGGCATCCTCGCGGTAGACGCGCAGATTGGTGAGACCGCGCTTGTCGGCCTCGTCGAGCAGCTTGCCCACGCCCGGAGCGTGGACCTCGATGCCGATGAAGTCGGTATCGGGATGGGCCTCGGCCTGCTCGACCAGCGAGCCACCCATGCCGAAGCCGATCTCCACCACACGCGGCGCGCGGCGGCCGAACAGGGCGTCGAGGTCCTGCAGGCCGTCGGCCAGGCTGAGCCCCAGCCGCGGCCAGACCTCCTCGAGCCCGCGACTCTGGGCAGCGGTCATGCGACCGGCGCGCAGCACGTAACTTTTCACGCCGCGACGCGGCCGGGACTCACTGGACTGCGGGGTATCGACACTCACGCTGGGGTCACTCATGGTCATTGAAGGATCAGTCGTTGATACGGCCCTGGGTCGGCGAGGATGCCTGGGCATAGGCACGCCGCGGCATGCGCTCGGCCAGGAACGCCTCGCGCCCGGCCTCGATCGCCTTGCGCATGGCGCTCGCCATCGCCACCGGGTGGCGGGCATGGGCGATCGCCGAGTTCATCAGCACGCCGGCGCAGCCCATCTCCATCGCCAGCGCAGCGTCGGAAGCGGTACCGATCCCGGCGTCGACCAGCACCGGCACCGTGGCGTTCTCGAGAATGATCGCCAGCGAATGCGGGTTGAGCAGGCCGTGGCCGGAGCCGATCAGCGAGCCCAGCGGCATGACCGCCTTGCAGCCGCGATTCTCGAGCTCCTTGGCAACGATCGGGTCATCGCTGGTGTAGACCATCACGTCGAAGCCGTCGTTGACCAGCTCGTCGGCGGCCTTGAGCGTCTCGACCACGTTGGGATAGAGAGTCTTGTCCTCGCCGAGCACCTCGAGCTTGACCAGGTTGTGGCCGTCGAGCAGTTCGCGCGCCAGCCGGCAGGTCCGCACGGCGTCACGGGCGGTGTAGCAGCCGGCGGTGTTGGGCAGCAGCGTATAGCGATCGGGGGGAATCGCATCGAGCAGGTTGGGTGCATCGGCGTCCTGGCCGAGATTGGTGCGGCGCACCGCGAAGGTGACGATCTCGGCGCCGCTGGCGGCCACCGCGGCGGCGGTTTCATCGAGATCGCGATACTTGCCGGTGCCGACCAGCAGCCGCGAGGTGAATTCGCGGCCGGCGACGTGCCACGGCTGGTCCAGTTGGGGGTCGGTCATGACAACTCCTGGGCTGTTCGGGAAACGGGCCGCGTCAGGCCCGGCTGGCCTGCGCAGGACAGGGCGGGCGACGCCGCTCAACCGCCGCCGATGGCGTGCACCACCTCGACCCGATCGCCCTCGGCCAGTCGGGTGGCCTCATGCTGACTGCGCGGGACGATCTGCTCGTTGACCTCGACGGCGATGCGCCGCCCGGCCAGCCCCAGGGTGGCGATCAGGTCATGGATGGTCGGCTGGCCAGCGAGATCATGCCGCTCGCCGTTGAGCTGAATCTGCATGGCTGTCCCTCGGGTAGCGTCGAACGAAAAACGGCCCGTCGGGATCGACGGGCCGTCATTTTAACGCCAAAGCGAGGCTCAGACACCCTTGGGCGGCCAGACGTCGGCATCGACCTGGTCGGGGCGCTTGAGCACCTTGGGATCGAACACCGGCTCACTGACGCCGCTGTTGCGCTGGCGCTCGTAGTCCTGCAGCACGCGGATGGCGATCGGCGACATGATCAGGATGGCGAACAGGTTGGTGGTGGCCATCAGGCCCATGGCCAGATCGGCAAAGTGCCAGACGAACTCCAGCTTGGCCATGGCGCCGACCAGGGTCATCCCCAGCACCGCCCAGCGCAGCACATGCACCGCCTTCTTGGCATGGTGGCGGAACAGGTACTCGATGTTGATCGCCGCGTACGAGAAGTTAGCGATGATCGAGGTGAAGGCGAACAGCAGGATGGCGATGGCGATGAACACCTCGCCGAAGGTACCCAGGTGATCGACCATGGCGTCCTGGGTCAGCTTGATGCCCTCGATCGACTGGCCGGCATGGCTGGCCAGCATGTCCTGATAGACGCCGGAAAGCAGGATCGCCACCGCGGTGCAGCTGCAGATCACCAGCGTATCGACGAACACCCCGAAGGACTGCACCAGCCCCTGAGCCGCCGGGTGCTTGACCGTGGCCTGGGCCGCGGCGTTGGGCGCCGAGCCCATGCCCGCCTCGTTGGAGAACAGCCCGCGCTTGATGCCGTTTTCCATCGCCGCCTTGATCGCGTAGCCGGCGGCGCCACCGACCGCCGGGCCGAAGCCGAAGGCGCTCTTGACGATCAGCGCCAGCATCGCCGGCACGGCACTGATGTTGGCGAACAGGATCCACAACGCGACCAGCAGGTAGGCGATCGCCATGAACGGCACGATCCACTCGGCGGTGCGCGCCACCGACTTCAGGCCGCCGAAGATGACCAGCGCCACTACCGCCACCAGCACGATGCCGGACAGCCAGTGCGGCACGCCGAAGGCGCCGTTCATGCCCTGGGCGATGGTGTTGGACTGCGCGGCGTTGAACGCCAGCCCGTAGGCGACCAGCAGGAAGATCGCGAACAGCGAGCCCAGCCAGCGCCAGCCCAGGCAGCGCTCGATATAGTAGGCCGGGCCGCCGCGGAACACCCCGTCCTCATTGCGGTGCTTGTAGGTCTGGGCCAGCGTCGACTCGACAAACGAGGTGGCAAAGCCCACCAGAGCGGTCATCCACATCCAGAAGATCGCGCCCGGGCCGCCGACCCACAGGGCGATCGCCACGCCAGCCAGGTTGCCGGTGCCCACGCGCGCCGCCAGCGAGGTGGCGAATGCCTGGAAGCCGCTGACCCCTTCACCGGCGCCGCGGGCGGTAACGGTGACCTTGGCCATGTGACCGAAGAGACGAAACTGCATGCCGCGGGTCATGACCGTGAACAAGACCCCCGCGCCCAGCAGCAGGTAAACCAGTATGTAACTCCATATGAAATCGCTGACGGGCGTCATGACCGCGTACAGGCCGTCGCGCAGGGGCGCGACGAGCGAGGCGAGGGATTCCATGGCATCATTCTCCTGAGTGTTGTCTGCCGCATTCTGGATCGTGGCCGGCAGCGAAAGTTGTCGTCAGGGGCCGCCGGCAACGGGCCGGCATCATAGCGGCCGGCGCGGGATAACGAAACATGAACGCCGGCCGACGACTATTGCCTCCCCGTCTCAGCGTAGCCGTACTTCAGCAGGAGCCAATCATCATGCGCCATCGCGCCGCCTGGATTACCGTCGCACTCAGTGGCTTCGTCATGGTCGCCGCCGGAGCCTTCGGCGCCCACGGGTTGCGGGATCACATCACGCCGCGCCTGTTCGACACCTTCGAGACCGGCGTGCGCTATCAGGCCTGGCACACCCTGGCGATGCTGGCGGTACTGGTCTGGCGGGCGCATACGCCGCAGCCCGGTCAGGGCTGGGCGCTGCGATTGTGGGGGGCCGGCATCGTGCTGTTTTCCGGGTCGCTGTACCTGCTGGTACTGACCGGCACACCGGCGCTGGGCGTCATCACGCCGATCGGCGGCGTGCTGCTGATGGCAGGCTGGCTGGCCCTGGCGGTGGGCGCCTGGCGGGCCCGCACGCCGTCAGCCTGAAGATGAAAGGGGGCTGCCAAGGGGCGTCGCTCAGTCGTCGTCCTCGTCGCGATCCGGCAGCACATAGGTCGCGGTGACGATCGCCACCGGCTCGTCGTCGCCGGCGGAGAACAGCTCCACCTCGCCCACCGCCAGGCGGCTGCCCAGCTTGATCAGCCGGGCGTTGGCGATCAGGTCGCGGTCGCCGCGGGCACGGCGCAGGAAGTGGCAGTTGAGATCGCTGGTCACCGCCATCGCCTCCGGCCCGACCTGCGCGAGAATCGCCACGTAGAGACAGACATCCGCCAGCGCCATCATGCTCGGCCCCGAGACGCAGGCCCCGGGACGCAGATGCTCGTCCTCAATGGCCAGGCTCATGGTCGCACGCATGTCGTCGACCCCCTCGATGGTGCCCTGACGAAAGGGAAAGACTTCGTCGAGAAACTCCTCGATGGCGGCGGCGGTCATCACGGTCATGGGGGATCTCCTGGCGCTGGGCTCGGCGTGTTACTGCGCCCAAGATAGCGCAACCCGGCCCGACAGCCCATACCACGAGCCGTGGAGCCGACAGCGCCAATCTCTCCGCAGGCCGACCCCGTCACCCGCCTTCGGTAACGACACCGCCCCCTGCCGTTCATGGCAGGGGGCGGTGATATAGCAGCACCGGTGTCAAGGCGTCGCGGGGGCGCTGTGAACCCTTCCATGGGCGCTA
>NZ_JBSREH010000030.1:0-8657 GCF_055145905.1 Modicisalibacter sp.
CTTCGATCAACCACTGATCCAGGCGGCCTGACGCCTGATGACAACCCGGTCAGAGCTTAGCTCGCCTGTCAGGTGGTCCAGTGAATGGGGTCCACTTCAACCGGCCTGTGAAGAGCCGCCGAACACAGTGGTCCACGGCCGTCAGGGCGGAATGATCAAGGCGCGGGAAATCTGCCGTCAGTAAGCGGGTCGTGAGCGCCATGCATTGCGTATACAAAAAAACCCGCCATTGTGCTGGCGGGTCACCAAGTGCTGTTCACGGTGGCTGTCATGCCAAGTCGCGGAGCGCTTCGGGATGCTTTTCAGCCACACGCAGCAAGGTGCATGCGGTACCGGTGGGCTTGCGGCGGCCTTGTTCCCAGCCACGCAGCGTGCCGGGGCTTACATTCAGAAGCTCGGCAAACTCTTTCTGCGAAAGCCCATGCGGTGCCGTACCTCGGCAGCCCTGGGGACCTCCACACGGGTCATGCGGGCAGCCTCGCCCTGTTTCATCTGGCGCACGGATTCCAGCAGATCGCGGCCGAACTGCTCCATCTCTTTATCCATGACCAATCTCCTCTCTCAATTGGGCAAGCGTTGCGGCAGGCAGGTTGTCGAACTTGGCCTTCGCATACACAATCAGCAGCCACACCGTGCCTTCTTCCAGGGTGTTGTAGTAGATCACCCTGACTCCGCCTTGCTTGCCCATGCCCTGGCATCGCCAGCGAACCTTGCGTACACCTTCACTCCCGGGGCCACGTCGCCAACCAATGGGTCCTCAGCCAGGCAGTTGATGAATGCCTCTCGCTCATCGTCACTCCACACATCAGCGGCATAGCGCTGAAAGATCGGGGGTTTCGATGATGGTGTACATGCGCCCGAATATAAGTCACTGACGCACCCCGTGCAGCATGAATCCGCAAGTATTGCTTCCATGCCGCACCACATTTTCAGTGCACCCGCTGCTGCGAACCGATCAAGTGCCGGCCAATCGATTGCCTGCATCCTGCACGTAGCAGGATGCTGAGGCCATGGCACTCAACGCAGCTCCGGGGCCTCGCTGGTAGCCGTCGGCGATATCGCGTCGCTGTCGTCTGTGGCGGCGGCCTCCGTCACCGCGTCTTCCGGGGTGCTCCACTCCTCCGGTGCGGGTTGCGATACCAGCTGGCTGCCGAGCGTCTCGCCCAGTTCGTTGGCACCGCACAGCGTGAAACGCGACAGGTGCTTGCGGGCCGCCTGATTGAGACGGTGCTCGACACTGCCATGCAGGGGTGCCCGATCATCGACATCGATATGGCAGACGCCACTGTCGGAATCGAAGTGGACCCGCTTGAGGTGCTCTGCCGCCCCCAGTGTGGCGGCATCCTGCACGAAGCGCAGCATCTCGCAGAGCTCGCCGGCCCGGCCGCGCCGGCTGTGGATCGTCACGCCGAAGGCGCGCAGCTCGCCGGGTTCCACCTGGCGGGACTGCGGGTCGAAGTAACCGTGTTCCTGAGTCATCGTGATCTCCTTATCGCAACTCGGAATGTGCCGGCTGTGAAGGTCCGTTCACCGGCAACGCCCGCAGCATAGCCCTGTGAAATCCGGGGCGCCTGAACCTGTGTTAAGTCGGCGATCTCGATTCCCTCGGTGCAGCGACTCGGGAGCCTGCTATCATCCCCATCAATCTTCCGCCGCCCCGACACGCCATGCTCGATATCAAGTTCTACGTGCTGATCGATGCCATCGCCACGCACGGTACCGTTCACGACGCCGCTGCGGCGATCGGCCTGACCCAGCCCGCCGCGACTCACCGCATTCGCGAGATGGAGCGCCGCCTCGGCGTGTCGCTGTTCGCCCGCGAGGGGCGGCGGCTGGTGCTGACCGCCTCGGGAGAGCGGCTCGTTGAAACCGCGCGCGAGATTCTGCCCCGGGTGCGCAGTGCCGAGCTCGAGGCCTGGCAGCTGGCGCGCCACGGCGAGCCGGCGCTGCGCCTGGGCATCGGCCCCTACGACACCTTCTCGAAGGCGCTGCCGCTGCTCTATGAACACCACGACCGGGACATCGACCTGGTGCGCCTGCCCCTGGACGAGATGACCGGGGCGCTGCTGTCTCGCCGCGTCGACATGACCGTGATGATCGAGGTGCCGGCGCAGCGCGGCCTGGCCTGCGAGGCGCTGTTCGAGGCGCCGCCCGTGGCGGTACTGCCGCCCGGGCATCCGGCGGCGGACGCATCGGCGGTGCCGGCGAAGGTATTCGACGAGGGGCGGCACTTTACCTACAGCGTGATTCCCGAGGCGGGCCACGAGTTCGAGTATTTCTTCCAGCCGGCCGGTGTCTATCCCTCGCACATGGTGCAGATCGAGTCGGTGGCGCTGATTCTCGAACTGGTCGCGGCGGGCAAGGGGGTCAGCATTCTCTCGCGCTGGGCGGTCAGGGATGCCGCCCGTGCCGGCCGCGTGGTGATGCGACCGCTGGCCGTGGCTATGCCGCAGGTTCCCTGGTACCTGGCCTTCGCCGATGAGTCGCGGGTGCGCGAAGTCGCCGAGCCGCTGGCGGCCACGCTGCGCGCGCTGTATTCGGACGGGGAATAGGGGGCGCGTTTCCGGCGAGGGGCGAATCGATAAAAATCTCGTGACATCGGCAGCGAATTTCCGATTGGAGTCCACAGCGGTGGGACGCGTAGGTTATGGCGCCAGTTACGTGGCCATCCAACGAGGAGCACGAGAGGTTTTCATGTCCCTGTCCCCATCTTCCGTCCGCCCCGAAGCCGGCACCGCCGCCACCCCCGTCGACGGTACTCTGGCCGATCTGATCGATCTCGAGCGCTACCCGGTCGATCAGCCGGGCAGCGACGCCTACCGCGAAGCCGTCGGCCGCGTGCGCGCCCAGCTTCACGACGACGGCTGCGCGCTGCTGGCGCGCTTCATTCGCGAGGACCGCCTCGAGGCGCTGCGCGAAGAAAGTGAAGCGCTCACGCCCCAAGCGTTCTTTTCCGACAACAGCGTCAACCCCTACGTCACCCCGGACGACCCCAGCCTGCCCGAGGATCATCCGGTGCGCTGCTTTCAGCACTACACCAACGGCTTCGTCGCCAAGGACCTGATCCCGGACGAGGCGATGGTCAAGCAGCTCTATCGCGATACGACCTTCCAGCGCTTCATCGCCGACTGCCTCGAGGAGCCGGTGATTCACGAATTCGCCGACCCCATCGCCGGGCTGGTGATCAACGTCATGCCCGAGGACACCGAGCTGCCCTGGCACTTCGACACCAACGAATTCATCGTCAGCCTGATGACCCGGCGGCCGGAAAGCGGCGGCGAATTCCAGTACTGCCCGGACATCCGCCGCCCCGGCGACGAGAACTTCGCCGGCGTACAGCGCGTGCTCGAGGGCGACCACGGCGAGGTCCGCTCGCTGACGCTGAATACCGGCGACCTGCAGCTGTTCAAGGGACGCTACTCGATGCACCGCGTCGCCGCCGCCAAGGGGCAGCGCCTGTGCACGCTGCTCGGCTACGCGAAAAGCCCGGACATGATGGGCAGCCTCGAGCACACCCGGAAGATCTATGGCCGGGTGACCCAGCAGCACATCGATGCCGACAACCAGCGCCGCCATGACCGGCTGATGGGCTGACGCGCGTATTTCCTTCACCGGCGACCGAGAGAGACTCATGACCCAGATTGTAGCCCTGGCCGGCGATGCCCCGGCCGGTGCCGCCGGCTATGCCGGTGGTGCCTTCCGCGAACAGGTGATCGATGCCGCGTTGATCGAGCGCGTCGAGCGCTACCGGCTCGCGCGGCTGCGTCGGCAGATGCGCCACCACGAGCTCGACGCGCTGATCCTGTTCGATCCGATCAACATCCGCTATGCCTGCGGTTCCCGCAACATGCAGGTCTATTCCCAGCGCAACCCGGCGCGCTACCTCTATGTGCCCGCCGAGGGGCCGGTGGTGCTGTTCGAGTTCAGCGCCTGCCTGCATCTCGCCCGTGGCCTCGCGCTGCTCGACGACGTGCGCCCGGCGCGGGCGGTGATGCCGCAGTACAGTGGCCCGCACTGTGCCCGACATACCGCGGCCTTCGTCGACGATATCCGCGAGCTGTTCGCGCAGTCCACCACGAACGGGCGGCGGATCGGCGTCGAGTCGGCCCCCACCGGCGCCGTGGCGGCGCTGGCGGAAGCCGGCTTTGTGATTTCCGATGCGGCGGTCGCCGTCGAGGGCGCCAAGTCGATCAAGAGTCTCGATGAGCTCTCGCTGATCCACCGTTCGGTGACGCTGACCGAGGCCGCGATGACGCGCATGGAAGCGGCCCTGCGCCCGGGCATGACCGAAAACGAACTGTGGGCGATCTTCAACCAGCACGTGCTGGCCACCGGCGGCGAATATGCCGAGACGCGCCTGCTGACCTCCGGGGGGCGCACCAACCCCTGGTTTCAGGAGTGCTCGGACAAGGTCATCGCGCCCGGCGAGCTGGTCGCCTTCGATACCGATATCGTCGGCTGCTTTGGCTACTACACCGATTTCTCGCGGACCTTCCACGTGCCCGGCGCGGGCGCGCCGAGCGCGGCCCAGAAGGCGCTGTACCGCATGGCCGCCGACCAGCTGGAGAGCAACATCGCCCTGCTCGAGCCGGGCATGAGCTTTCGCGAGTATTCGCAACGCGCCTGGCCGATCCCCGAGGGCTACCGCGAGAACCGTTATCTGGATATCGTCCACGGCTGCGGCATGACCGGCGAATGGCCGCTGATCGCCCACGACATGGACTGGGACGACGTCGGCTACGACGGTGCCATCGAGCCGGGCATGACGCTGTGCGTCGAGGCCTACATCGGCCACCGCGACGGCAGCGAGGGCGTCAAGCTCGAGGAGCAGGTGCTGGTCACCGAAAGCGGCATCGACCGGCTCTCGACCTACGGCTACGCTGACGACCTGCTGGACTGATCCCGCACTGACCGTTCATCCCCACTGAAGGAAGCCCATGAAAGCACTCAAGACCACCTGTCTCGCCCTGGCCCTGGCCGGCACCACCGGCACCGCCGCCGCGGCCGACACGATCACCATCGGCACCAACAACTGGTCGGAGAACATCGCCGTCTCGCACCTGTGGCAGCAGCTGCTCGAGCAGCAGGGCTACGACGTCAAGCTGACCTCCACCGGCAAGAGCGTGATCTTCAGCGGCCTGGCGCAGGACGACATCGACGTCTCACTGGAGGTCTGGCTGCCCAACGGCGACGCCCAGTACCTCAAGCCCTACAAGGACCGCATCGACGTTCACGACAGCTGGTACGAGGGTGCGCAGGACGAGCTGGTGGTGCCGGCCTATCTGGAGGACATCAACACCATTGCGGACCTCAAGGCCGCAGCCGATCGCTTCAACTATCAGGGGCAGCCGACGGTCATCGGCATCGAGTCCGGCGCGGCGATCGCCGGCGAGACCGACAACGCGATCGAGGAGTACGACCTGCCGTTCCGTCAGCTGAACAGTTCCGGCCCGGCGATGATCGCCGCACTCGACGAGGCCTACCGCAAGGAGGCGCCGGTCGCCGTCACGCTCTGGCAGCCTCACTGGGCCTATGCCCAGTACGACCTAAAGCCCCTGAAGGATCCGAAGAAGGTCTACGGCGGTGGTGACGACATCAAGTGGATGTCGCGCAAGGACTTCGGCGAGGCCCGCCCAAAGGTCACCGCCATGCTCGACGCCTGGCACATGAGCCACGCCCAGCTGGCCGAGCTGATGTTGAGCATCGAGGACGCCGGCGACCCCGACAAGGGCGTCAAGACCTGGCTGGCGGACAATCGCGAGCTGGTGGAGAAATGGCTGGCAGCGAAGTGACGGCCTGACACGAAGGCGCGGGGCACGCCCGCGCCGCATTGCTCGTCAGCGGGCCCGCCGGAATCCGGCGGGCCCGTTTTCGTGTGCACTCGTCAGGGGCGGGCGGCGCAGGCCGGCAGGCCCGTGACGCCTGGACGCACGGCGAACAGGGCGCCGGCCTGTGGCTGGTCATCGCAGCCGACGGCAGCAGTGGTAATATACAGGGTGCCCAGGTCGTCGCCGCCGAAGGTGCAGCAGGTGACCCGTGAGGCGGGCAGGGCGATCTCCCGGTCGCGGCGGCCGTCGGGCAGCAAGCGGCTGACCCGGCCGCCGTCCCAGTGGGCGACCCATAGGCCGCCTTCGGCGTCGAGCGTCATGCCGTCGGGATAGCCGTCCGCCTCGGCGAAGCGCCGGTGCACGCGCTTGTCGACGAGGTTGCCGTCGGCGTCGATCGTGAAGGCGTAGATCGTCCGCGCCGGACTGTCGGTGTGGTAGAGCGTGCGGCCTTCGGCGCTGATCGTGGGGCCGTTGGTCACCGTGTAGGGCGCGTCGACGCGGCGCAGGCCGCGGGCATCGAGACGCAGCAGCCGGCCGCTGGCGGCCTGTTCGCGTTCGTCCATGATGCCGAACCACAGGCGGCCCGCCGGGTCGGCCTTGCCGTCGTTGAGCCGGTGCCCCGGCGCCTCGGCGACGGGGCGGGCCAGTGTTTCGCCGAAGCGCGGGCCGTCGGCGTCCAGGTGCAGGCGCACCAGGCGTGTGCGCAACCCGGCGACGAAGCCGCCGTCGGCATGCGGGGCGAGCCAGCAGCAGGCCTCGTCGAGCGGCCAGCTCCGGGTGTCGCCCGTGGCCGGGTCGTGGCTCATCAGCCGGCTGCCGAGGATGTCGACGAACAGCAGGCGCCGCAGCTCGCGGGACCACAGCGGGCCTTCACCGAGCCGGGCGCGGCCTTGCCACAGGCAGTGCGGGGTATCGGACATGAGCGGTTCCTCGATGATGTCGGGTCGAAGGCGTAGCCTGACGGATCGGGGCGCCGATGGGAATGTCGGGCGCCGGGCAACCGGGCGCCGGGCCGGAACGGGCACGAGGGGCGCACCCGCGGGGCGGGCGGCGCCGAGCCAATTCGAGAAAAGGAAGCGCCGTGAAGTTGTTGATTCTGGATGCCGGCCATTGCCTGAGTCTGGCGCTGGCGCGCGAGGCCAACCGGCGCGGGGATACCGAGCTGGTCATCGAGGAGGGCGTGTCGCTCACGCCGCACCGGCTGGCGCAGCTGGCGCCGGATGCCGTGGTGATCCCGCCGCTGGTGGAGCCCAGCAGCGCCGATCCGTCGACGGTGATGGCCCATGCCGAGGCCGTGGAGGCGTCGCTGGAAAGCTGTCAGGTGGCCGACGTGCCGCTGGTGTGGTGCGTGTCGGACCAGCTCTACGAGGACGGCGGCGAGACGCCGATCGACGAGCACATGATCCCCGAGCCCCGCGACGAGAACCTGCGCCGGCTGGTCAAGACCGGCAACCGGATCCGCGCCGGCCTGCCGCGTCACCTGCTGGTGCGGCTGGGACCGCTGTTCGCGCTCGAGGGCGGCGGAGCCTGGCTCAACGAGCTGATCGACCAGCTGATGGCCGGCGAGACGGTGCGCGCGGCCGAGGACGTGATCGTCTGCCCGACCTCGGTGGACTCGGTGGCGCTGGCGCTGGTCGGCATGCTGCAGCAGCTGGGCTGCGGTGCCGAGGCCTGGGGCGCCTATCACCTGGCCGGCACCGAGCCGGTGAGCATCTATACCTTCGCCTCGGTGGTGCGCACCCAGCTGGCCACGCGCCTCGAGGGGCTGGGCTGCGAGGTGACGCTGGGCGGGCTCAAGGCGCTCAATCATCACCACGACCAGCCGCTGCGCCGGGTACTCAACTGCCGGCGGGTGCTGGATGCCTTCGGCGTGCACCAGAAGCCGTGGCGCCTCGAGCTGGGCCGCATGCTGGATACCTGGTGCCAGGCCTACCACAGCCAGGAGGTGTCATGAACGCCCTGCGCAGCGCGATCTTCTACGTCGGCTACTTCCTGGCGATCCTGGTCTTCGGGCTGCTGTGCCTGCCGGTGGCGCCGCTGCTGCCGCTGGCCGGACGCTATCGCCTGCTCAACCTCTACAATCACTTCATCGTCGGCTGGTTCGCCCGGGTGTGCGGCGTGCGCTACGAGATCCGCGGTCGCGACAACGTGCCGGCCGGGCCGGTGGTGATCCTCGCCAATCACCAGTGCGAGTGGGAGACGCTGTTCCTGCAGGTGCTCAAGCCGCCGGTGTGCACCGTGCTCAAGCAGGAGCTGCTGCGCCTGCCGCTGTTCGGCTGGGCGCTGCGCCTGCTGCACCCCATCGCCCTGGACCGTTCCCGCCCGGCGCGGGCCATGAAGCAGGTGCTCAGCCAGGGGACACGGCGGCTGGGCGAGGGCCTGTCGGTGCTGATCTTCCCCGAGGGCACGCGGGTCGAACCCGGCGTGCGCCGTCGCTACAACAAGAGCGGCGCGGTGATCGCCTGCCGGGCCGGCGTGCCGGTGCTGCCGGTGGCACACAACGCCGGCGAGCGCTGGCCGGGGCGGCACTGGGTCAAGAATCCGGGGCGGCTGTCGGTGGTGGTCGGCGAACCGATCGCCACCGAGGGGCGTACCCCCGAGGAGGTGCTGGTCGAGGTCGAGAGCTGGATCGAGGCGCGGCTGGCCGAGATCTCCGAGGTGCCGCGTCCGGCGCCGGCCGCCGAGAAGGACACCGCCTCGGCGTGACCCGCCGTCAGTGGCGCTTGAGTGTCGCGACTGAAGTCGCTTGTATGTTGGAAATGACCCAACACGGGCAGTATGGAGAAGACTTGCCGGGGTGGAGGGACGAAGATCGCATCTGGCCCCCTC
>NZ_JBSREH010000031.1:0-54500 GCF_055145905.1 Modicisalibacter sp.
TGCCTCAAGCGTTACATTGTTCGTGAGGTTTACCGTCTCCTCCGGCATGGCCCCAAATTAACAAAATACACGACTTGACACATATAGGAGCATCAACGCCTTGATGACATCCTGCGGCACTCCTTCCATGACACGCCATGCTGCAATCTTCCTGCCCGGTCAGGCTTGCCTCACGAGCATACAGATACCAGACCATCTCGGCATTGACCTGAGTCACCTTCTCTTGCGTAACCATGCCGCAACGTGGCGCCAAGTCCGCGCATCGTGCGCAAATTGCAAAACATTGTGACATGCCCGCCAATATGCTTGTGGCGCGAATTTTACCCGGTATGCTGCCTCGCAATACTTAAGGAAATAGTGCTTGGCACTGACAGGAGTAGCGCCATGATAGCCGCCATACAACCCTGGGATGACGAGATCCGCCGCTGCGTGCAGAAACAGGACTTCACCACGGTCTTTCAGCCCGTGTTCAGCCTCGATACTCGCCAGCCGGTGCGCTACGAAATGCTCGCGCGCTTCGACGTGATTTCGGCCTCCGGCCAGCCGGCGAGCACGCAATTGATCGTCGATCGGATCACCTGCCTGAACCTGACCTGCGCCTTCGACATGGCGGTACTCGACAAGGCCCTACAGCTCCTCGCCTTGATGCGCGAAAGCTATGGTCATCACCTCTACCTCGCCGTCAATGTCTGCCCCACCTCCCTGGCATCCGAGTGTTTCGTGAATGCGCTGTTGGGCTGGCTGGCGGCTCATCGACTCGCCCCGGGACAGCTGATGCTAGAGATCACCGAGGGTACGGCGCTCGATCCGACGGTGCAGGCACAGGTATTGCCCCGCCTGATAGCACATAGCGTCGTGCTGGCCGTCGATGACTTCATGACCGGCCACGCCAACTTCAACGCCCTGCTGCTTTCCGAGGTCAGTGTCGTCAAGGTGGATCGGTCCGTGACCGCGGAGCTGAACATTTCGGCCATGGCCCGACGCTTCATTCGGGGTCTGGTGCCTTTCATGGAGTCGTTGAGCAAACGGCTGGTGGTCGAAGGGGTCGAAAATGCCAGCCAGTTACGGTTCCTTGAGGCCATGGGCTGCGAATACGTACAGGGCTTTTTCCTCGGACGCCCCATGGCACAGGAGCATCTGGCGGACTACTGCCGGCAGCCACCGGCCATCCGGGAGCCCGGCATCTTCAGTGAGCGGGACCTTTTGGCATTCCAGACCCATGAAGGGCCGGAAAGCAACCAGACACAACGGTCCCACGACCGCATCCGCCACTGAGAACAGGAGCATCCGGATGCCTGAATACCAAAAAGAATTAAGCGAACTGGGTAGAACGCTGCGTCGACTGCGCCAGAAACAGGGGCTGACCCTGGTCGAGGTGGCGGAAATCGTGGGCTCGCATGTCGGCAACCTGTCTCGCATCGAGCGCGGCCTGAGCGCGCCCAGCTTCAGCCTGTTCTATCGCCTGGCGAAAGCCCTGGGTTGTCGGCCGGCCGACCTCTTCCTGCTGATCGACCAGGCAGACGATGATGCCGATATGGACGAACTGGTAGCGCGGTTCACCACCCTCGATGCCGACAAGCGTCGCCTGCTGATCGCCTTCTCTCGCCTGCTCGACCGGGACGCGCCCTCAATGCAGGGAGACGAACAGGACCTCGTTTAACCCGGCTTGACTGGACCACCGACAGCGCAAGCGCGCCGGGAAGTACTGCTGCCGCCTGGCTCGAGAGGTACACAGCCGGCACGCCTCCCCGGACCACCAATAGTGCCGGAGAGGCGGTGACCGGCTAAATTGATCAGGCGCTCAGACGCTGCTCGGGCTCGGCAAGCACTTCCTTGAGGTGCGCAAGATCCTCCGCCGTGCTGGCTTCGGTGAACTGTGCCAGCACCCGCTCCGCCTCCTGATGGATAGCATCACGAATATAGTCGTCGTAGAGGGTGACGAAACCGTCACAGCCGCGACAGTACAGTTCGTCCGTCGGGCCGGGGTTCCCCTTCCAGAAATTGGTTTCGCCGCAATGGGGGCATGTGACTTGTCGACTGCGATTGAACATGTGGCCTCCTGCCAGATGATGCGTCCAGCCCCGTCGAGGGCCGGGAGCGAATGGCGACCCATTCCTTGGATCACCAGTTTCGTCAGGATAGTGGTTTTTGCCCCTCGTACAAGAGGGGGAGAACAGGACTGGCCGGCGTACCATTCGCCTGCTTCCCGCTTTCGCCAAAAACCTGCTGATGGAAACGACACAAAAAAGCCGCCCGATTCAGCAGTGAATCGGGCGGCTTTCCTGAATTCGTTGGTGGAGCCTAGCGGGATCGAACCGCTGACCTCAACACTGCCAGTGTTGCGCTCTCCCAGCTGAGCTAAGGCCCCTTTTTACGTCATTGTGCTTGGCGGCATGTTGCAACCGCGTCCGCCGTGCGACAACGGGACGTATAGTACAAATACCGAGCGGCGCCGTCAAGCGATTTCGCATCTCCGAATCGCTAGCATCCGAACATTAGTTCCCAGTAAACTGAGACCCATGAAATGGCGACGCCAGGGTCGCGCCACCCTTGCCGAGGGATGAAGGAGCACGCTTGATCAGGATTCTAGTTGCAGACGATCATCACCTGGTTCGTACCAGTATCGCCCACCTGCTCGATGCCGAGGACGGTCTGAGCATCGTCGGCGAGGCCGCGGATGGCGAGGAGGCCATCAGCCAGGCACGCAGCCTGCGTCCGGACATCGTGCTGATGGACATCCGCATGCCCGGCATCGGCGGCCTGGAGGCCACCCGCAAGATCGCGCGCGGCATGTCCGACATCAAGGTGATCGTGCTGACCGCCTATCTGGAAGACACGTTCGCCCAGCGGCTGCTGGACGCCGGTGCCAGCGGCTTCATCAGCAAGGGCACGGAACGCGAGGAGATGGTGCGCGCGATTCACGGCGTGCAGGCCGGGCAGCGCTACATCAGCTCGGAAATCGCCCAGCGCCTGGTCCTTGCCAGGCTCGACAATCAGGAAAACCCCTTCGACCAGCTATCGAGCCGCGAACTGCAGGTCGCCATGATGATCGTCAACTGTCACAAGGTCAGCGACATTTCCGACAGCCTTTTCCTGAGCCCCAAGACGGTCAACACCTACCGTTACCGGATCTTCGAGAAACTCGGTGTGCACTCCGATGTGGAGCTGACCCACCTGGGGCTGCGCTTTGGCCTGATCGACGGCTACCAGCTGCCCGACTGATCCTCGGGCCCAGGCCGAGTCTGTTATCCTCGAGGCTTTCCTTCATCGGTGAAGCGAGCCGGCATGAGTTTCGACGCCAAGCACTTCCTGAAGACCGTCAGTGAATCGCCGGGCATCTACCGCATGCTCGACGAGGAGCGCAACGTGCTCTACGTCGGCAAGGCCAAGCGGCTCAAGGCACGCCTGGCGAGCTACTTCCGCGGTGCGCTCAACGCCAAGACCCAGGCGCTGGTGGGGCGCATCGCCGACATTCAGGTGACCATCACCCGCAGCGAAACCGAGGCGTTGCTGCTCGAGCAGACACTGATCAAGGAGCTGCGTCCGCCCTACAACATCCTGCTGCGCGACGACAAGTCCTACCCCTATGTCTTCGCCAGCGACCGCCACCCCTTCCCGGCGCTGGAGTTCAAGCGGGCGCGCCAGAAGCGCAACGACGGCCGCTATCTGGGCCCCTTTCCCAGCTCCACGGCGGTGCGCGAGAGCCTGGCGCTGATGCAGAAGATCTTTCGCATCCGCAATTGCGAGGACAGCGTCTTCGCCCATCGCGACCGCCCCTGCCTGCAGTATCAGATCAATCGCTGCAGCGCACCCTGCGTCGACTACATCAGCGAAAGCGGCTACCGGCGCGATCTGGAAAACGCCATCCTGTGTCTCGAGGGCAAGAGCGAACAGGTCACGCAGCAGCTGACCCAAGATATGGAAGACGCCAGCCGGGCGCTGGACTTCGAGGAAGCGGCACGCCTGCGCGACCAGATCCAGCAGCTGCGCCGCCTCCAGGAGCGCCAGATCGTCGACACCGGCAGCGGTGAAGCCGACATCTTCGCCCTCGCCGAGCGCCCGGGCGGGCTGTGCATCAGCGTCCTCACGGTCCGCCAGGGACGCGTGCTCGGCGCCCGCCATCATGCGCCGGAAAACGGCCTGGATCTCGCTGCGGACGCCTTGCTCGGCGAGTTCATCAGCCAATACTATCTCGGTCAGGGCCGCGAGCTACCCCAGGAAGTCCTGACCAGCCATGTGCTGCCGGATGCCGAACTCGTGCAGTCCGCGCTCTCCCGGCAGGCCGGCCGCCGGGTCCGCCTCGCCCACCAGGTTCGCGGCCATCGCGCCCAGTGGCTGCAACTGGCCCGCACCAATGCCGAACAGCACTTGGCCACCGAGCTGGCCAACCGCACCCAGCTCACGCGCCGCTTCGAATCCCTTCAAGAAGCCCTGTCGATGGACGCGCTGCCCGAGCGCATCGAGTGCTTCGACATCAGTCACAGCCACGGCGAGGCGACCGTGGCATCCTGTGTGGTGTTCGATCGCGACGGCCCGGTCAAGTCGGATTACCGGCGCTTCAACATCGAGGGCGTGGCCGCCGGCGACGATTACGCGGCCATGCGCCAGGCGCTGGAGCGCCGCTTCAAGCGGCTGCGCAAGGGAGAAGGCAAGTCACCCGACATCCTGCTGGTGGATGGCGGCAAGGGGCAGCTCAACATGGCTCGCGAGGTGTTCGAGACCCTCGGGGTAGTCGGGGTACGCCTGATCGGCGTCGCCAAGGGCACCACCCGCAAGCCGGGGCTCGAGACCCTGTTCCTGGAAACCGTCGATCACACCCTGACACTGGAAGGCAACGCCCCGGCGCTGCATCTGATCCAGCACGTCCGCGACGAGGCGCACCGCTTCGCCATCACCGGCCACCGCCAGCGTCGCGACAAGGCGCGCCGCACCTCGACCCTGCAGGACATTCCCGGCGTCGGCCCCAAGCGCCGCCGTGAACTGCTGCGCTTCTTCGGCGGCCTGCAGGGGGTGCGCCAGGCGACCCGCGAGGAGCTCGCCCGGGTCCCGGGCATCAGCGCGCAGCTGGCCACGGCGATTCATCAGGCGCTGCATGGATGAAGCCACGGCCGACGGTTACAATGAAGCCCTCCAGTTACCGGCAAGGGATCTCGGCGTAGCGATGAACATACCCAATCTTCTCACCCTGGCGCGAATCGTGTTCATCCCCCTGCTGGTGATCCTGTTCTACCTGCCCTTCGCCTGGAGCTACACGGTCACCGCCGCGCTCTTCGCCCTGGCGGCGGTGACCGACTGGCTGGACGGTTTTCTCGCCCGGCGCTGGGACCAGAGCACGCCGTTCGGCGCCTTCCTGGACCCGGTGGCGGACAAGGTCATGGTGGCCGTGGCCCTGGCGCTGCTGATCGAGCGCTTCGACAGCGTCCTGCTGACCCTGCCCGCCCTGGTGATCATCGGCCGCGAGATCGTCATCTCCGCGCTGCGGGAATGGATGGCCGAGATGGGCAAGCGGGCCAGCGTGGCCGTCTCCTGGATCGGCAAGATCAAGACCACCCTGCAGATGGTCGCGCTGCTGCTGCTGCTGGCCACGCCTCCGGGCACCGGGATCGCCGATATCGGCACGGTCACGCTGTACCTGGCCGCCCTGCTCACGCTGTGGTCGATGCTGCAATACCTGCGCGCCGCCTGGCCGGAACTCACTCGTTCACTGTAGCGGGCAATAATCGTTTGACAGTCACGCACTTATCCGTATAATTCGCTCTCGAGTCAAGCGGGAATAGCTCAGTGGTAGAGCATCGCCTTGCCAAGGCGAGGGTCGCGAGTTCGAATCTCGTTTCCCGCTCCAGATTCCCACCCCGGTGGGAGAGTGGAATGACGCAGGTCGCGAGCCGGAACGCCGGCCCGATCGATCTCGTTTCCCGCTCCATTTCTTGCTTCGGCAAGAGACGACACGACTCATGAGGCTGGATGGCAGAGTGGTTATGCAGCGGACTGCAACTCCGTGTACGCCGGTTCGATTCCGACTCCAGCCTCCATTTCCCCCTTCCCATCACCGGCAATTCGAATCCGCTTGTCACGCCCGGATGGCGAAATTGGTAGACGCAAGGGACTTAAAATCCCTCGGTGGCAACACCGTGCCGGTTCGAGCCCGGCTCCGGGCACCAGGCCTGTCAGTGACCGACTTGCCCGAGGCGCCCCGCTCCTGCAAGCCGTCGATCTCCGGCTCGACCCCAGACCTGTCCCGCATCGCCCTTGGCCCGTCGAGCACGCTTCACCCAGGGAGTGAGCCATGATGGCGCTGCGCCTTCGCGACCCCTACTTCAACTATCATCATCGCCATCGCCTGCACGTGCTGCGCACCAGCCTGGCGCTGGTCGTCACCTATGCGCTCATCGAGGGCCTGCAACTGCCCCACGGCAGCTGGGCGCTGGTCAGCGCCCTGATGGTCATGGGCAACCTGCCGCATATCGGCGGCGTGCTGGACAAGGGATTGCAGCGCCTGCTCGGCACCCTGCTCGGCGCCGTCTGGGGCATCACGCTCATCCTGATCCCCGACCCGCCGCCGGGCGTGATTCCCGCCTGGACCCTGATCGGCATCGCCATCGCCACCCACGCCACCTTCGCCACTCGCTACGGCTACAGCGCCCTGATGTTCGGCATCACCCTGCTGCTGGTGGTCGGCAACGGCGAGCACGAGCTGAGCGTGGGCCTGTGGCGGGCGGCCAATGTCCTGCTGGGCACGCTGATCGGCATCGGCGTCACCCTGACGGTACTGCCTCAGAAGGCCACCGACGTCTTCCGCTTCCTGCTGGCCGACAACCTCGACAAGCTGGCACGCCTCTACCATGCCCACACCGCCAGCGCCGCCGCCATCGATGTCGACACCCGCGAGCTGCTCAAGACCACCACGGCACAACTGGTCAAGCAGCGCGGCCTGGTCGATGCCATTCATCGCGAAGGCCGGTTGCGCCGCGACGCCCTGGAGGCGATTCTGGCGCTGGAGCGCCGCGTGCTCTCCACGGCCGAGCTGCTGCTGGAAACCCACTGGACCACGCGGGAAGGGCACGAGCGTATCGACGCCATGCACGGACTGCGCGAGGAACAGCACCACCTGGCCCGCACGATGGGCACCCTGGCCTTCCAGATCCGTACCGGGCAGCCCATCGAGCTGCAGGTGCCCCGCTTCGACCTGGATCGCTACGCCCCCCAGGCGATCGCCGCGCGCGGCGTCGACGGGCGCATGCTCTTCAGCCCCAGCGGCTACCTGTGGCTCAATCGCGAGCTGGCCCGGCTCACGCAGGAACTCAGCCATCACCTCGCCGGCCTGCCGCGGCTGCCCAGCCAGCGTCTGCGGCGTCGCGCCAGTCATCACACCCTGATCAGCGATGCACGCCGCCTGGCCACCGGCTCGGATCTCGACACTGGAAAAAGGAAGGAGCCCCATGACGCGCAGTGAGCATGACGTCCTCGTCATCGGCGGTGGCGCCGCCGGCCTGACCCTGGCCCTCGAACTGGCCGGCCACCGGCACGTCACGCTGCTGCGCCCGGCCGGCGACGACATCGGCGCCAGCCGCTGGGCCCAGGGCGGCATCGCCGCCGTGCTCGACCCCCGCGACGCCGTGGACGACCATGTCCGCGACACCCTGATCGCCGGTGACGGCCTGTGCGACGAGCGCGCCGTGCGCTTCACGGTGACCCACAGCACGGCGGCCATCGAGTGGCTGGTGGCGATGGGCGTGCCCTTCACGCCGGACACCTCGCCGCAGGCCCCCTACCCCTTCCACCTGACCCGCGAGGGCGGGCACGGCACACGACGCATCATCCATGCCGCCGATGCCACCGGCCGGGCACTGGTGCAGACACTGCTGACGCGGGTCACCGACGACCCGCGCATTCGCCTGCTCGACGACCGTCAGGCCCTGGAACTGGTCGCCGACGACCGCGGGGCCTGCCGGGGCGCCCTGTGCCTGACCGCCGAGGGTGGCCACGAGCTGCTCGTTGCCCGCGACGTCGTGCTGGCCACCGGCGGCGCCAGCGGCCTGTTCCGGCATACCACCAGCCCGACGCCGACCTGCGGCGAAGGCATGGCCATGGCCGCCCGGCTCGGCGCGACCCTCGCCAACCTGGAATTCCAGCAGTTCCACCCCACCTGCCTGTACGACCCCGAGGGCGAGGCCTTCCTGATCAGCGAGGCGGTACGCGGCGAGGGCGGACGCCTGCGCGACATCCACGGCCGAGCCTTCATGGCGGACTACGACGCACGCGCCGAACTCGCGCCCCGCGATATCGTCGCCCGGGCCATCCACGCGGAGATGCAGCGCACCCGCGCCACGCATGTGCTGCTCGATATCACCCACCTGCCCGCGGAACGCATCGCCCACCATTTCCCGACGATCCTGGCACACTGTCGCGCCCGGGGGCTGGACATCACCCGCGAGCCGATTCCCGTGGTGCCGGCCGCCCATTACAGCTGCGGCGGGATCGCCACCGATCTCGACGGCGCCAGCGACGTACCCCACCTCTATGCGATCGGCGAGGTCGCCTGCACCGGGCTGCATGGCGCCAACCGCATGGCCAGCAACTCGCTGCTGGAGTGCCTGGTCTTCGCCCGCGCGGCCGCCGCCGCCCTGCGCCGGACCGACGACACGGCGCGACGGGAGCCGCTCGTGCCCAGCTGGCAGGACACCTCGCCCATGCCGGACCAGCAGGCCGACAAGGGGCTCATGGCCCTGCGCGAGATCATGAGCGAGGCCGCCGGCATCGTGCGCAGCGACGCCGGGCTTGCAGCGGGCAGCGCCGCTGTCGCCGCGCTGGAAGAGACCTACGCGCCACTGTGGCAGGACCGCCCACCCAGCGTCGCCGCCACCCGGCTGCAGCAGGCCCTGAGCCTCGCCGCGCTGATGCTGGAGGCGGCCCGCCAGCGGCGCGAATCCCGCGGGCTGCACTTCAACCGGGACTGTCCGGCACACCTGCCGGGGCCGGCCCGGCCCTCCCGCTCACGCCTGATCCGGCGCCCATAGCAGCAGGCGCCGAAGCTGCCAGCGCTGGCGCGCGTCGGTACTGTCGGGCCAGACCCAGCAGCGGCTCCCGCCGACGCGCACCCCCAGCAGCCAGGGCCCGAGATAGAAGCTCGTCACCCGCACGGTTTCCCAGCGTCCGGCCCGGTATTGCTGCCAGCCACGCCCCGGGCCCGGCACCCAGCGCAACTGCCAGGTATCCGCCCGGCGCCACTCGCGCCACAGACCCGCAGCCAGGGCCGGTGTCGCCAGCAGCGCCAGCCAGGGCGGCCCGTAGCGGGCCGCCAGCGCCACCACACCGCCGGCCAGCACGGCCGCCAGCAGTCGCGACAGTCTAGAGGGTGCGATACTGATCGTTACCGGTTGTTTCCGCATACTCGACGATCATCTTGACGACCCGCCGCAGTGCCGGCTCCTCGGGCCATTCCCGTCGCATCAGCCACACGAACAAGTCCTGGTCCTCGCACTCGATCAGGGCCTGGTAGGCCTGCTGGTCCGCCGCCTCCAGCGTGGGGTAGCGATGCTCGAGAAACGGCAGCAGCAGCAGGTCCAGCTCCCACATGCCGCGCCGTGAATGCCAGTAGAGACGTTTCAGCGTGGACGCTTCACTCACCGGGAAAACCTCGCTTTGACTGGGTGGAATGTCCGGGCAGTATACCCGAGGCGGTGTACGGACGACATGCGCCGGGGCCGCCGGCACGGTGCGGCCTGACATGGCTAGTGCGTTGTTTTCTCACGACTTGCCGAGTATGCTGACAAAAACAAAAAGACACGCCCGCAGGCGGGTCAGCCGTGTGGAGACGACCGATGACCAAATCAGAATTGATCGAGCAGATCGCCATGCGACAGCCGGAGCTGTCGATCAAGGAAGTCGAAGCCGCCGTACGGATCATCCTCGACGACATCACCAATGCCCTGGCCGATGGCGGACGGGTCGAGATCCGCGGCTTCGGCAGCTTCTCGCTTCACTACCGTGAACCCCGCATCGGCCGCAATCCCAAGACCGGCGACCCGGTCGATTTGGATGGCAAGTTCGTGCCACACTTCAAGCCGGGCAAGGAGCTGCGCGAGCAGGTCGACGCCAGTCGAGCCCTGGGCTACTAGCCGCTCTGCCCGAGAGATCGTCACAAAGGAAACCACTATGCGTTGGCTAAAAGGCCTGCTGCTCGCAATCATACTGCTGGTCGTTCTGCTTCTCGGCATCCTCTTCGCCGTCAACAACCAACAGGCGGTCCCCCTGAACCTCATCTGGGTCGAACTCCCGGCCGCGTCCCTCTCGCTGTGGCTGCTGGTCGCCCTGGCCTGCGGCGTGATTCTCGGCATGCTGGCCATGACCGGCGTCTACCTGCGCCTGCGCACCCTGCTGACGCGTGCCCAGCGCCACAACCAGCAACAACGCAAGGAACTCGATCGCCTGCGCATCCAGGAGTTCAAGGAAATTCCCTAAATGCCCGATCTGATGCTGCTGGCCTTGTTGTTGGCGGCAATTGCCATCGGCTGGTGGCTGGGACGCCGCGAGCAGGGACGCTCGACATCCGCCTCGCCTCCGACGAATCGCCTGTCGCGGGACTATTTCGTGGGGCTCAACTACCTGCTCAACGAGCAGCCCGATCAGGCCATCGAAACCTTCGTCCAGGCGCTGGAAGTCAACAGCGACACCATCGAGACGCATATCGCCCTCGGCAACCTGTTTCGCCTGCGCGGGGAAGCCGACCGGGCGGTCAAGATCCATCAGAATCTGCTGGCCCGCCCCGCCCTGACGGCCGGACAGAGCGATCAGGTGCAGCTCGAGCTGGCCCGTGACTTCCTCCATCTGGGCGTGCTCGATCGCGCCGAGCGGCTGCTGCAGCCCCTGGCGCGGGAATGTCCCGACGAGACTCGCCGCCAGACCGCCAAGCGCCTGCTGGTCGACCTCTACGAACGCGAGCGGGAATGGCACAAGGCCCTGGAGACCGCTCACCCCCAGCTGACCCGCCAGGACGCGGCAACGCGCCGGGCCGCCGCCCACTGGCTGTGCGAACTGGCCGAGCTGGACATGCACTCCGCCAGCCCGGCGCTGGCGCGAAAGAAGCTGCGCCAGGCCCTGAGCATCGACGACCACTGCGTGCGCGCCAACTGGCTGCTGGCCACCCTGGAGCGCGACACCGGCCACTACAAGCAGCAGATCCGCCTGCTGCAGCGGCTCGCCGAACAGGATCGCGACTTCATCCCCATCATTCTCGAACCGGCGCGCGATGCCTACCTGAAGCTGGAGGACGAGGACGGCCTGGAGCGCTGCCTGACGCAGTGGATCGAGCGGGCACCGCACATCAGCACCATCATCATGCTGGCCCGCCAGATCGAGCAGCATGACGGCCTCGAGGCCGCCGCGCGCTACGTCAGCGAACAGCTGGCACGGACCCCCAGCCTGCGGGGGCTGGACTACCTGATGAGTCTCTACCTCGACACCCCCGATCCCGACCAGCGTCAGCCCGTCACCCTGCTCAAGCAGCACACCGCCAAGCTGCTCGAGGCCCGGCCGCGCTTTCGCTGCCACCGCTGCGGCTTCGCCGGCGGCCAGCTGCACTGGCAGTGTCCGCGCTGCCGCCAGTGGGGCACCACCAAGCCGATCACCGGCCTGGAGGGCGAGTGACGCTCAGCTGCCGGCCAGCTCGTCCTCGATAGCCGCCAACGCCTCCATCGGCTCATGCGCCTGAGTGACCGGACGTCCCACCACCAGATGCGTGCTGCCCGACGCCATGGCCCGAGCCGGAGTCAGCACGCGCCGCTGATCGTCGGCGGCCGAGGAGGCCGGGCGGATGCCGGGGGTCACCTTCAGGAACTGCGCGCCGCAACTCGCGCTGATCGCCGCCGCCTCCCGGGCCGAGCAGACCACGCCGTCCATGCCGCTGTCCCGGGACAGCCGGGCCAGGCGCTCGACCTGCTCCGCCGGCTCGCTATCGACCCCCACCTCGGCCAGATCCTGGCGCTCCATGCTGGTCAGCACCGTTACCGCGATCAGATGGGTCGACAGGCCATGCGCATCGAGACGTTCGCGGGCCGCCGTCATCATCCGCCGCCCGCCCGAGGCATGCAGGTTGACCATCCAGACGCCCTGCTCGGCCGCGGCCTGCACGGCACCGGCCACGGTATTGGGAATGTCGTGGAACTTGAGATCCAGAAACACCTCGAACCCCCGGCCATGCAACGCCTCCACCACGGCAGGACCGCTGCGCGTGAACAACTCCTTGCCCACCTTGAGCCGGCAGCGACGGGGGTCGAGCTGATCGGCCATGCACAGGGCCGCATCCAGCGAGGCGTAATCCAGGGCGATGATCAACGGAGAATGAGTGGCGGCCATGATGACTCCAGCGAGGATGGGGGGAAATGTCGCGCAGTATACCAGTCCGGTCGCACCGATCGGACCCTCGCCGAGTCGGCATGCGCTGACGCTTATATAAGCGATAGCTTACAAAAAAGGCAGCGATATCGACTGACGCCGCCGCCGGCTTTTCCTTAGCGTTGAAACGACGGGTACGCACCATGCCCGCTCATCCGCCGACCACAAGGAGGCCCCATGAAACGCTACCTGACACCCCTGCTGCTCGCCCTTGCCCTGGGCATCGGTGCCGGCGCATCCCAGGCCCAGGAACCCGCCAGGATCGATATCAACAGTGCCACGGCCGAGCAGCTGGCCACCCTGCCCGGTATCGGTGAGATCCGCGCCCGGGCCATCATCGAGGATCGCAAGGCCCACGGCGACTACACGTCCGCCCAGGACCTGACGCGTATCGACGGCATCGGCGAGGCCACGGCCGAGGGCCTCAAGGATCGCCTCGCCTTCTGATGAGCCAGCCGAGCGCCCTGCACCTGCATACATAAAGAGGGCGTGGCCCGGCGGCCACGCCCTCTTTTCCCTGCCTCGTCGAGCGCCCCTCCCACCGGTTCGGCGGAAGGGGTACGGCAACTTACAGCCGCAGGGCGCCATCGCACTCCAGAACACGCCCGCTGAAGTAGGCGTTCTCGAAGATGTAGCGCACGCTGTCGGCGATATCCTCCGGCTGCCCCAGATGCCCCAGCGGCACACCCTTGGTGATCTTCTCGAGCATGTCGGGGCGCATCGAGGCGGTCATTTCGGTCTCGATGAAGCCCGGGGCCACGGCGCCGACGCGAATACCGTGCCGGGCCAGCTCCTTCGCCCAGGTCACGGTCAGCGCCGCCACCCCGGCCTTGGTCGCGGCATAGTTGCTCTGGCCCATGTTGCCGGCCCGCGAGATGCTCGAGATATTGACGATGACTCCCTTGTGGCCAGCCTCGATCATCTGGCTGGCCGCCTCGCGCCCACACAGGAAAACCCCGGTCAGGTTGACATCGAGGACCTGCTGCCACTGCGCCAGCGACATGGTCTTCTCGACCTTGCCTTCCTTGGCCTTGACCAGCAGCCCATCCCGCGTGATGCCCGCATTGTTGACCAGCCCCGAGACCGGTCCCAGGCGTTCGGCGATGGCGGCGAACGTCTCGGTCACCGAGCCCTCGTCGGCGACGTCGGTCACGAAGGGCTCGGCATGGATCCCGCCTTCCTTCAGACCGTCGACGGCCGACTGCAGCGACTCCGCCTCCCGGTCCAGCAGGGCCAGACGGGCGCCGCGCGCCCCCAGCATCCTTGCCATGGCCAGACCCAGGCCCCGCGCCCCGCCAGTGATGGCAATAACGGCACCGTCCAGTTGCATGATGACTCCTCCCTACTCCAGCCAGTTTTGTGCACTGCAATATAACTCCAAGATAGCATGACGGCCCCCCGAGGACCATGACACCATGGCCGGAGTCCTCCGCGCCGCGCGCGTACTTGCAATCGGCGCCGGCGCCTCCATCTTAGTGGCATCCATTGTTCTGGAGCGCTTATGCCGGTTCTGCTCTTCTTTACTCTGTTCGCCCTGCTCGACTTCGTCATCCTGTTCAGCGTCGGCGCCAAGATCGGCCTGCTGACCACGCTGCTGCTGGTGCTGGGTACGGGTTTCCTGGGCCTGCACCTGATCAAGCGTGAAGGGGTCGCCACCCTGCGCCGCGCTCAGGAACGCTTCGCCCGTGGCGAGATTCCCTCGGAGGAACTCATGACCGGGGCCGCCCTGATCTTCGGCGGCGCCCTGCTCATGGCTCCGGGGTTTCTCTCGGACACGCTGGGCTTTCTGTGCCTGCTGCCCGGCACGCGCCGCTGGCTGGGCCGGCTGTTGCAACGGCTGCCGGCGCAACTGCGCGGATTCAGCGTGCACACCTACCAGACGGGTGACGCCGGCTGGGATGGCGCGTCCCGTCATGAAGCCGATGCCGAGCGTCGCCATACGCACAACAGCGAGGGCGAGCCCCTGGAAGGCGACTTCATCGCCAAGGACGAACCTCGCCAGTGAATTTTTTTCATCGCGGCCCCTTGAAAGCCCTCGGGGCGTCCCCATCAAGGGAACAGCCAACAAGCTTCGGCCTTCGTAGTCACGCAGGCCTTTGACACCGGGGGGCTTTTGCCTTCCGCCCGTGAGCCTTGCTCAACAGGGAAATGCATTCTAGTCATGCAACCATCAGGAGAACGTGAGCAATGAACATCCGTCCCTTGCACGATCGCGTCGTCGTCCGTCGCGTCGAAGAAGAACAGAAAACCGCTGGCGGAATCGTGCTTCCGGGCAATGCCCAGGAAAAGCCGACTCGTGGCGAAATTCTCGCCGTCGGTAATGGCCGGATTCTCGACAGCGGCGAAGTGCGTCCGCTGGATGTCAAGGTGGGCGACACTGTCATCTTCAAGGAAGGCTTCGGCGTCGAAAAGCAGAAGATCGACGGGGAAGAAGTCCTGATCATGAGTGAATCGGACATCCTGGCCGTCGTTGAAGGGTAAGCCGCGGGTTTCTCCGCCCCTTTTTCACGTCAATCTCGTTCATCGTACTGACAGCAGGAAGTAACGAAAATGGCAGCGAAACAGATCAAGTTCTCAGACGACGCTCGCAAGCGCATGGCGCGTGGTGTCAACGTTCTCGCCGACGCCGTCAAGGCCACGCTGGGCCCGAAAGGCCGCAACGTGGTGCTGGAAAAGTCCTTCGGTGCGCCCACCGTCACCAAGGACGGGGTTTCCGTGGCCAAGGAAATCGAACTCAAGGACAAGTTCGAGAACATGGGCGCCCAGATGGTCAAGGAAGTCGCTTCCAAGACCTCCGACGTGGCCGGTGACGGCACCACCACCGCCACTGTTCTGGCTCAGTCCATCGTCAACGAAGGCCTGAAGGGCGTGACCGCGGGCATGAACCCGATGGACCTCAAGCGCGGCATCGACCACGCCGTCAACGCTGCCGTCAAGGAAATCGAGCAGCTGGCCGTGCCCTGCACCGATTCCAAGGCCATCGCCCAGGTCGGCACCATCTCCGCCAACGGCGACTCGCGCATCGGCCAGATCATCGCCGAGGCGATGGAGAAGGTCGGAAAGGAAGGCGTCATCACCGTCGATGAAGGCCGTGGCTTCGAGGACGAGCTGGAAGTCGTCGAGGGCATGCAGTTCGATCGCGGCTACCTGTCGCCCTACTTCGTGACCAACCAGGAGACCATGGCGGTCGAGCTGGAAGACCCGCTCCTGCTGCTGGTCGACAAGAAGATCTCCAACATCCGCGAGCTGCTGCCGGTACTGGAGAGCGTCGCCAAGGCCGGCAAGCCGCTGGTGATCATCGCCGAGGACATCGAAGGCGAAGCGCTGGCGACCCTGGTCGTCAACAACATGCGCGGCATCGTCAAGGTCGCTGCCGCCAAGGCACCCGGCTTCGGTGACCGTCGCAAGGCCATGCTGCAGGACATCGCCATCCTCACCGGCGGTACCGTGATCTCCGAGGAAGTCGGTCTGACCCTCGAGCAGGCCAACCTGGATCACCTGGGCAGCGCCAAGCGCGTCACCATGTCCAAGGAAAACACCACCATCATCGATGGCTCCGGTTCCGAAGGTGACATCGAGGCTCGCGTCAGCCAGATCCGCGCCCAGATCGAGGAAACCTCCTCCGATTACGACCGCGAGAAGCTGCAGGAGCGTGTCGCCAAGCTGGCCGGCGGTGTCGCCGTGATCCGCGTCGGTGCCGCTACCGAAGTGGAGATGAAGGAGAAGAAGGCCCGCGTCGAGGACGCCCTGCACTCCACGCGTGCCGCCGTCGAGGAAGGCGTCGTGCCCGGGGGCGGTACCGCCCTGGTGCGCATCCTGACCAAGGTTGCTGGCCTCAAGGGTGACAACGAGGACCAGACCCACGGTGTCGCCATCGCCGTTCGCGCCATGGAAGCACCGCTGCGCCAGATCGTCACCAACGCCGGCGAAGAAGCTTCCGTCATCCTCAACCGCGTCAAGGACGGCGAAGGCAACTTCGGCTACAACGCCCAGACCGGTGAGTACGGCGACCTGTTCGAGATGGGTGTTCTCGATCCGGCCAAGGTCACGCGCTCTGCCCTGCAGTCCGCGGCATCCGTCGCCGGTCTGATGATCACCACCGAAGCGATGATCGCCGACGATCCGGAAGACAAGGAAGCAGGCGGTGCCCCCGACATGGGCGGCATGGGTGGCATGGGCGGCATGATGTAAGCCGACCGGCCCCGGCCTGACTGCCCGTCCTGTGTGGATGGGCGGCATCGAAAAGCCCCACCTCACGGTGGGGCTTTTTTCGTGTGCCTGGTTTCGTGTGCCTGAGCGACTGGCGGTGGCGCTACGGGATCATTCAGGCAATCGCCGGCTCACGGGATGTCTCGGGGACCAGGTCCAGCGCATCGTCGAAGACCGCGATGCCCGCCCCCTCGCGATGGGCGTGCTCGGACAGGTGCCGGCGGAAACGCCGCCCGCCCGGGCATCCCTGGAACAGCCCCAGCAGATGGCGGGTGACGTGATTGAGTTTCGCCCCCTCCGCCAGGCGCCGGACGAGATAGGGGCGCAGCGCCCGCGCCGCCTCGTGCCGGGTGGCCGCCGGGCCAGGCTCACCGTAGAGGGCCTCGTCCACCCCGGCCAGCAGCCAGGGATTCTGGTAGGCCTCGCGGCCGATCATCACGCTGTCGACGTGCTCGAGGTGGGAACGGCACTCATCGAGCGTCTTGATCCCGCCGTTGATGCCGATATGCAGCCGCGGGTTGTCGCGCTTGAGGCGATGGACCCGCGGGTAGTTGAGCGGCGGCACGTCGCGGTTTTCCTTGGGCGAGAGCCCCTCCAGCCAGGCCTTGCGCGCATGGATGATGAAGGTCTCGCAGCCCGCATCGGCCACCTCGGCGATGAAACGCGCCAGGTCGGCGTCCTCGTCCTGATCATCGATGCCGATGCGACACTTGACGGTCACCGGAATCGAGACCGCTGCCTGCATCGCCGTCACGGCGGCGGCCACCTTGTCCGGGTGCGCCATCAGGCAGGCACCGATCAGGTTGTTCTGCACCCGGTCACTGGGGCAGCCGACATTCAGATTGACCTCGTCGTAGCCCCACGCCTCGGCGATAGCCGCGCATTCAGCCAGTTCCCCGGCGTCGCTGCCGCCCAGCTGCAGGGCCAGTGGATGCTCAACGTCGTCATGGCCCAGAAAACGCTCGCGCGGCGAGCCGTGCAGGATGGCGCCGCTGGTGACCATCTCGGTATAGAGCAGCGCGCGGCGGCTCAGGGTCCGTGCAAACGCCCGATAGTCGCGCGTCGTCCAGTCCATCATCGGCGCCACGGAAAAGCGGCGCGCACGCGCCAGGGGATCATGACCTGTCGGTTGCATCATCGATGGCCTCCGGAATGTTCATTCGGGCGGTTGCCGGAAAGCGCGCATTGTACGCAAGAAGGCTCCGAGCGCCCAGTACCCGGGCCGTCACGGCCGCTCGGGGTCCGGCAGGCCTTCGTAGTAATCCGACTGGAACGACTCGACGGCGCTCTCGGCCTCCTCGATGGCCTCGAAGCGCGCCACATGGAACAGCGCCTCGCCCTCGTTGGCCAGCGGCAGATTGCTGATGCCGATGACGATGCCATCGGCGTTGGCGCGGACCTCGCCCTCGGCGTTACCGAAGGGATCAGCGACCCGCCCCAGCACCTGCCCCCTGGCAACCCGCGCGCCCAGGCGCACCTGCGGGCGCAGGATGCCGTCGATCGGTGCCCGCGCCCAGCTCGAGCCATTGGCCACCTCCGCCGCGGGCGTCTCGCGCCGTCGACGATGGTCGGCCGCCAGCATCCCTAGGTGGCGCATCACCCGCAGCACTCCGCGCACCCCCGGGGCAATCGCCCACTCGTCGAAGCGCAGCGCCTCCCCGGCTTCGTAGGTCAGCACGGGCGCGCCCCGGCTCTGGGCGTAATGGCGCAGACTGCCCTCGCGCAGTTCGGCGTTGAGGATCACCGGCGCGCCGAAGGCTTCGGCCATGGCTGCCGTATCGGTGCCTACGCTGAGTTGCGAACGCACCTGCGGCAGGTTGGTGCGATGGATGGCCCCGGTATGCAGGTCGATGATGTGGGTGGCGAGATCGACGATCTGCTCGCGAAAGAGCGCCGCGATCCGCGAGCCCAGCGACCCCGTTTCGCTACCGGGAAAACAGCGGTTGAGATCGCGCCGATCCGGCAGGTAGCGCGTATGCTGCACGAAGCCGAAGACGTTGACGATCGGCACCGCAATCAGGGTACCGCGCAAGCGCCGGATCGACGCCGAGCGCAGCAGGCGCCGCACGATCTCGACCCCGTTGATCTCGTCGCCGTGGATCGCTCCGCACACCAGCAATACCGGCCCCGGCTGGCGACCATGCACGACCTCCACGGGAATGTGCAGCGGCGCGTGTGTATAAAGCTTGGCGACCGGAACATCGATCTGGGCGCGGGAGCCCGGCGCAATCCGCACGCCGGCCAGTTCAAAGGGAGCTCGAGCCATGGTCCTGCACAGTCCTCGGATGGATCATGGCTCCCTTATACTGACCCGAACCCGAATTGGCGACCCCCCTTTGGGTACGTATCGGGCCTCCATTCCCGAACGAACCACCTTCACTGGCGAATCGCCTCGAACTCGAGCAGCACCTCGACCTCATCTCCCACCAGGCCGTCGGCCACGCCGTAGGTCATCCCCCAGCGGCTGCGCGAGAGCGTGGTACGTGCCGATATTCCCAGGGTGTAGGCCTTGTGGCCGAACGGGTACATCGCCGCCTTGTTGAGGGTCACGTCCAGGGTCACAGGATGCGTCTGCCCCCGCAGGGTCAGATCCCCGACCAACCTGCCGTGGCGGCCGTCCTCGGTGACCAGCCGGGTCGGCTCGAAGACGATCGCCGGGTACTTGCCGGCGGCGAGGAAATCACCACCTCGCACGTGGCTGTCGCGCGCATCGTGGTTGGTGAAGACGCTATCCGCGGCGATCTCGATACGCCCCTGTCCCAGGGTACGGGTGGCCTCGTCATAGACGAACTCGCCCTCGCCCTCGAGGAACTGCCCCAGCAACCGCTCGTAGCCGATGTGCGAGACGAGAAAGCCGATCGAAAAATGCTCCGGATCGATGCGATACGTGGCCGGCGCCGCCCGCGCCATGCCCGCGATCAGCGACAGGCCCAGCAGCAGCGCCAGGGCGATAGCCCGGGCCGAACGCGATACCCAACACCCCCTCATGCTCATGAGACACCTCCACGGGATCGATGATGCTCGAAGACCGGCTGATGACGCTGTCGCCACAGCCAGTGGATGTCCAGTACGAACGACAGCACCAGCAGGACCAGCGCGACACCGGCCAGCAGAGCGACAAGCGGTACCGGTGCGAACGGCAGCAACCCCGTCAGCAGGGTCGCCACCTGCCAGACGCAGATCACCTTGCGCCGTCGGCTCTCCGGCAACGGCCGCCTCAACCAGGCCGCATACCAGCCGGCCGCCACGAACAGGTAACGCAGGGCCCCGATGGCCAGGACCCAGGGCCCGGCCTTGTCCAACGCGACCAGCGCGGAACACAGTACCAGGATGAAGAAAGCGTCGAGCTCCATGTCGAAGCGCGCCCCGAAACGCGACACCGAATGGGTCAACCGGGCCACCCAGCCGTCCACGCCATCGAGCAGCAGCGCCACCAGCGCCAGCCCCGCCATGGCGCCACCGCGGCTGGCCATGAACTCGGGAAATACCACCGCCCCGGCGATCATGGCCACCAGCATGCCGCGCACCAGCGTGACCCGATTGGCCCAGCCCAGCGGCTCACGCGTCACCGGCAGCCGCCACAGCACCATCGCCAGCATTCCCGCAAAGACGGCCCCGGCACTCAGCCGCCACCCGGCCGGTCCCGACAGCCACAGCAACAGCAGTTCGGTCAACAGCACGAACGTCACCAGCCCCAGCAGCCCCTCGGCAGCGCGGGTCCGCCCAGGCCGCCGGTCGTCCTGCCTTCCGGTCGATCCCGTCATATACCACCTCCTTGATCCAGGGCAGGCTTCGCGGCTTGACGCCGGAGGCCGCGACGGGGGAACGTGTGTGTTCACTATGGCAGGCGACGCATCACGCCACCGCCCTTTCCAGCAGGCCCCGTGACAAGGACGCCACACTGTACAATAATTCTACAACAGTTTTACGATGCGCGATGTCTTCGGATCGGATCGCACCGGTCACGCCGCGCTGACCACAAGGACGCTGTCATGCCCACCACGACTGCCACGGCCTTCTGGACACTCGCTCCCGGCCATGGCGCCCTGCGCGAAGAACCGCTGCCTGCACCCCGGGATGGCCAGTTGCAGGTGCGTGCCCGTTACAGCGGTATCAGCCGGGGCACCGAGGCATTGGTGTTCAATGGCGGCGTTCCCGCTTCCGAGTATCAGCGCATGCGGGCCCCCTTTCAGGCGGGCGATTTCCCGGGGCCGGTGAAGTACGGCTATGCCAGCGTGGGCGTGGTCGAAGACGGCCCGATGGAGTGGCGTGACCGCGAGGTGTTCTGCCTGCATCCGCATCAGGACCGCTACTTGGTACCGGCCGACGCCGTCGTCCCCCTGCCCGAAGCACTTCCCGCCGCACGCGCGGTCCTCGCCGCCAACATGGAAACCGCCCTCAACGGCGTGTGGGACGCGGCGGCACGTCCCGGCGATCGTATCGCGGTCATCGGCGCCGGGGTGGTCGGCGCCCTTGTGGCCCACCTCTGTACAGGCCTGCCCGGCACGCAAGTGGAACTGATCGACATCGACCCCGAGCGTGCCGCTCTCGCCCGGGCGCTGGGCGTGAGCTTCCGCACCCCCGACGCTGCCAGCGGCGATGCCGATCTGGTGTTTCACGTCAGCGGCGCGCCCCGGGGCCTGGAACACGGCCTGACACTGGCGGGCTTCGAGGCCACGCTGGTCGAGATGAGCTGGTACGGTCGCCAGCGCGTCAGCCTGCCCCTGGGGGAAGCCTTCCATGCCCGGCGCCTGCGCCTGATCTCCAGCCAGGTGGGCGCCGTGGCACCGGCTCGCCGGGCACGCTGGTCGCATCGGCGTCGTCTGGGGCTGGCCCTCGAGCTGCTGGCCGATCCTCGCCTGGACGCGCTGATCGAGGCCGAAAGCCCGTTTGCCGACCTGCCAGAACTGATGCCGCGGCTGGCTGCGGCCCGCGGCGCCCTCTGCCATCGCCTGCGCTATGCATGAATGCCCGAATCGCGAGACAAGGAGTCCGACACGATGTTCAGCCTTACCGTCCGCGACCAGATGATGATCGCCCACAGTTTTCAGGGCGAGGTCTTCGGTCCGGCGCAGCACCGCCACGGCGCGACCTATGTGGTCGACGTGACCTTCAAGCGTCCCGAGCTCGACGAGCATGACCTGGTCGTCGATATCGGCCTGGCCGGCGACACCCTCAAGGCCGTGCTGGCGGAATTCCATCTCACCGATCTCGACGAGCTGGACGCCTTCCGGGGTCGCAACACCACCACCGAATTCATGGCGCACGCCGTCTTCGAGCGCATGGCCCGGCGGATTCGTGACGGCGAGCTCGGCGAAGGCGCCAAGGCCCTGACGCACCTCAAGGTGACACTGCACGAGTCACACATCGCCTGGGCCGGCTACGAGGGGGCGCTATGACGGACCTGACCTTCATTGTCGCCGGCGACCCCGGCCAGCTTACCGGCGGCTACGTCTACGACGCCCGCATCGTCGAGGCCCTGCGCCACCAGGGCTGGCAGGTCGAGGTCGTGGGGCTGGAGGGGCGTTTCCCGGAACCCGATGCCGCCGCCGGCCAGGCGCTGGACACGGCCCTGGCTGACTGCCCCAACGGCGCCAGGGTGGTGATCGACGGGCTGGCCATGGGTGGTCTGCCCGAGATCGTCGCCCAGCATGCACCGCGCCTGGATATCACCGCGCTGGTCCATCACCCGCTGGCCGACGAGACCGGCCTCGACGCCGCCCAGTGCACTCGCTTCCGGATCAGCGAAACGCGGGCGCTGGCCGCGGTGAATCGAGTCATTGTGACCAGCCCCTTTACCGCTCGCCGGCTCGCCGACTTCAAGGTCGGCGCCGAGCGTATCCGCGTGATCGAGCCCGGCGTCGAGCGCCCACCGATGCCACCCCGACGCGCCGCATACCACACCGGCCCCGCCCGACTGCTGTGCGTGGCCACGATCACGCCGCGCAAGGGCCACGACGTTCTGGTCGAGGCACTGGCCGGGCTGGCCGACCGGGACTGGCAGTGCGACTGCATCGGCGGTCTCGATCGGGACGTCGCCCATGTCGAGCATGTCCGTGAACGCATCGCCGCCCATGGGCTGAGCGAGCGCGTCCACCTGCTCGGCGAGCGCCCGCCCCATGCCCTGGCCAAGGCCTACGCGGCGGCGGATCTCTTCGTGCTGCCCTCCCATTACGAGGGTTACGGCATGGTGATCAGCGAGGCCCTGGCCCACGGGCTGCCGGTACTCACCACCACCGGCGGTGCGCTCGCCCACACGCTTCCCGAAGGCGCCGGCCTGCAGGTGCCGCCCGGCGATCCCGCCGCCCTGGCCGAAGCCCTGACGCGCTGGCTCGACGACGCCGCGCTGCGCGACACCCTGCTGGACGGCGCCCGCGAAGCCGGCCAGGCGCTTCCCGACTGGAACACGACCGGCCGCGCCTTCGCCGCGGCACTCATCGACACCCCGGAGACACACGCATGACCATGGCACTGGCAAGCAACGCCCTGAACCAGCCGGCCGGTCGCTTCGACGGCCGCTGGCTGACCCTGCGCGAACCCACCGACCATCAGGCCCGCGATGCCTCGCTCACTCAGGAAGCCCGGCGCTGGCTGGAACAGTGCCGCAGCGATGACCGCCCGCTGCACCTGATCGACCTGGGCAGTGGCAGCGGCAGTAACGTGGCCTATCTGGCGAACCATTGGCCCGGCCCCCAGCACTGGCGCCTGATCGATCAGGATGCCGAGCTCCTCGAGCAGGCCGAAAGACGTCTGCAGACGCTGCGGGATGACGACGCCCGCCCGCTCGCGTGGCAACACGAGCAACGCTCGCTGACCCCCTTCGACCCCACCCTGCTCGACGGGGCCGATCTGGTCAGTGCCTCGGCCCTGTTCGATCTGGTCTCGCGCGACTGGCTCGACGGCTTCGTGCAGGCCATGGTGGAACGGCGTCTGCCCGGCCTGTTCACGCTCAGCATCACCGGCGGCTGGCGCTTCATCGACGCCGACGGCAACTATCGGGAGGACGCCGACGACCGCTGGGTACGTCGCACTCTCGACGAGCATCAGCACCGCGACAAGGGCTTCGGCGCCGCCCTGGGCGGCAATGCCACCGACGCACTCGCCGAACGCTTCGCCGCCCACGGCTATGATCTGATGCGCGCCGCCAGCCCCTGGGTGCTGACGCCCTCCGACGCCGATGCGCGTCCGCTGGCTCTGGCCCTGCTCGACGGCTGGGCCGAGGCGGCGCTCGAGCAGCGGCCCGACGAAGCGACGCGGATTCACGCCTGGCACGCGCGGCGCCGCACCAGCCTGGAGGCGGGCGACTGGGGCGTGCGCGTCGAGCACGACGACCTCTTCGTTCACCCGCGGCACGGCGGATGACACCCCTGCCGCCCGGCACCCTGCCCCGCCTGGCGTTCAGCCTGGCAGGGCTCGCCGGCGTCACGGCCTGGCTCGACCCGTCGGCGATCGCCGCCGAACTCGAGGGTCTGGCATTGGACTGGATCGCGCTCGGCCTGCTGACCAGCCTGCCCCAGGTGGTCGTCTCGGCCTGGCGGTGGCGGCTCACGGCACGCCTGCTGGGCGCGCCACTGTCCCGGGCGGCGGCCTTTCGTGAATACTATCTGGCCACTTTCCTCAATCAGCTGCTGCCCGGGGGCGTGATGGGCGATGTCGCCCGTGCCTGGCGACATGCCGGCACCAGCGGCGCGCGACGCGCGGCGGTCCGAGCCGTGGTCATCGAACGTACCTCCGGGCAGCTGGTGCTGTGGGGGGTCACCGCCGTGGCCCTGCTCGCCCCGATCTGGCACGCCCCGCTCGCGCGCGCCGGCGAAGCCCTGGCCGCCCTGCCCGGCACGAGCCGGGCCACGGCGATACTGGGCCTGCTGGCACTGAGCGCGGGGCTGACCGTACTCTATCGCCGGCCGCCCCGGGCACTGGCCGGACTCGGCGGCGATCTGGCCCGTACCCTGTTCTCCGCGGCCGCCTGGCCCCGTCAGCTGCTCGGTTCACTGGCGGTGGTCATCAGCTACATGGCGGTCTATGTGTGCGCGGCCAGAGCCGTGGGAGCCGAACTGCCGACGATGACCCTGGCGGCGCTGGTGCCGCCGGTGTTGATGGCCATGGCCCTGCCGCTGTCGGTCGCCGGCTGGGGGCTGCGCGAGGGCGCCGCCGCCCTGGTCTGGAGCGCGGTCGGGCTGCCCGCCGCCCAGGGCGTGGCGATCTCGATGACCTACGGGCTAGTGGTGCTGCTGACCAGCCTGCCCGGTGCTTTCTTCCTGCTGTACCGGCGCCACGGCATCGGCAAGCGCCAGGTCGAGCAGAAGATCCTCACCGCAGGCGAAGTGGCGCATCGGCGGACGCCGCGCCCGATCGAGGGTGTCGATGGCGGGCAGCTTGAGACCGGGGCGTCCGGAGCCGATAAGCAACGGCGCCACCATGACGTGCAGGCGGTGCAGCACGTCGGCGTCGAGAAAGCGCGAGACGGTGACGCCGCCGCCCTCGATCAATACCCGGTGCATTCCCTCGGCGGCCAGCGCCTCGAGAATCGTGCCTGGGGCGATGGCGCCGGGCGGAACAGCCAGCTCGAGGTGCCGGACATGGGCGCCGACCCCGGCCAGGGGTTTCACGCCACGGCCCACCAGGTGCCAGGTCGCGGCCAGGCCGTCCTGAAAGACGGCCCGCTCGGCGGGCAGGCGGCCGCGAGGATCGAGGATCACCCGGCAGGGGTGCCCCCCTTCGACATGGCGCACGGTCAGCTGCGGGTCGTCGGCGGCCACGGTACCGGCGCCGACCAGCACGGCATCGACCAGGGCCCGCAGACGATGCAGGTGAGCCCGGCTATCCAGGCCATTGATGTAGTGCGAGGCACCGGTTTCGGTGGCGATGCGCCCGTCGAGACTCTGTCCCAGCTGGGCGATGGCCAGCGATCCGCAGCGCGCCACCAGTGGCAACAGACAGTCGAACAGGTCCCGCACCGCCTCGCCGGGGACGATATCGGTACGCCAGGCACCGCCCCGGCGCACCTCGAGGGTCATCCTCTCGGCCGCGAAGCGGGCCATGGCAGACCGTGACCAGTCATGTTCACGGGCCTGGCGGACAAGCCGCCAGGCCGCTGGGAAAAGCGAGTCGTGCATGCATCCTCCGGGAAGGCTCGACGACTCATCATGCGCAGCCCGACTGCGCCGGGGCAACCCCAACGCAAGGAGACGCTCATGCATCAGGTCGAACGCGCCCTTTTCGATATCCGCCGCGGCTTGCCGGTGCTGCTGCGTGACGCCGACGGACCCTGTCTCGTGCACCCGCTGGAAAGCCTGGACGACACCAATCTCGCCACGCTGGCCGAGCGGCCGGATGCGCCGAGCCTGGTGCTCAGCCGCCATCGTCTGGCACGCCTGGGCCACCCCATCGATGCCGACGGTGCCCGCCTGGCGCTGACACCCGCCTTGTGCCGGGACACCCGGCGGCTCAACGCCCTGGCATTCGGCCTGGACCGCGTCGAAGCCCTGCCCGAACTGCACCCCGCCGGCCAGGCCGAGCGGGCGGCTCTGGCCCTGATGCGCCGCGCCCTGTTGATTCCCGCCGCCCTGACGACCCGCATCGCCGACGACGAACGCCCCGGTATCGAGGCACGTCTGGCCAGCGGCGAGCTGCTGGCCGTCGGGGCCGCAGAGGCATCACGCCTGCTCGACGCCGCCCCGGGCATGCTGCGCCGGGTCAGCGAGGCGCGGATCCCGCTGGCCGAGGCCACCGAAAGCCGTTTCATCCTGTTCCGCGAGCCCGACGGCCTGCGAGAGCATGTGGCGATCATCATCGGCGAGGCCGAGCACTGGCCATCCGCTGTGCCCCTGCGCCTGCACTCGGCCTGCCTGACCGGCGATCTCTTCGCCAGCCTGCGCTGCGACTGCGGCGAGCAGCTGCGCAACGCCGTGGCCGAGATCGCCGCCCTGGGGGGCGGTGTGCTGCTCTACCTGGCCCAGGAGGGGCGTGGCATCGGCCTGGCCAACAAACTGCGTGCCTATACCCTGCAGGACGCGGGGCTGGACACCGTGGACGCCGACCAGGCGCTGGGCTTCGGCGAGGACGAGCGACGTTACGCCGTGGCCGTGGACATGCTGGCCGCCCTGGCGATCCGTCGCGTGCAGCTGCTCACCAACAACCCGGTCAAGATCGCCGCGCTGACCGACGGCGGCATCGAAGTCGCCGAGCGCCAGGCCCTCTACGGCCGACTCACCGAGCAGAACTACCGCTACCTGCATGCCAAGGCCCACCGCGCCGGGCACCTGCTCGACGAGGTGCTCGGCGATCACCGCGAGTCCGGCCGGGCCTGAAAGTCGTCAATGGCCATGAGCCGGGTGTCGACGAGGATCTCCGCCAGCCGCGCCGCATAGTGCGCTACCAGGCGCTCGCCGAGTTCGGGATCGGCCAGCTGTGCATTGCCGACCACGCCGTCGGGATGCAGGTCCTCGGCCAGCCAGGCAAATGCCGCCTCTCCCTCGGGCCCCAGCCGGGCACCGCCGGCGGCCATCGCCTCGCCCCGTGATTCAGGGTGGCCGAGACGCTCGACACGCACCGCGTGCGGGGCCAGGGCCAGCATCAGCGAGGTTTCCAGGGCACCGCCGTGCAGGCCGTGCCGCCACTCCGCGTCGGGCAGCGCCCCCTCGGGCGGCGTGAAGCGCATGTAGTGGGCCTTGACCACCAGCATGCCCCAGCGCCGCCGCAGCCGCAGTGCGGCGATGTCCATCACGCCCTTGTTGCCACCGTGGGCATTGAACAGCACCAGACGGCGCACACCGGCCCGGGCGAGTGCATCGCCGTGGGCCTCGATCACCGCGATGGCCACCTCCGCCGGCAGGCTCAGGGTACCGGGAAAGCTCAGGTGCTCGTCACTGGCGCCCACCACCATGCCCGGCAGCGTCAGCAACGGGAAGTCGTCCGGCAGGTGCGCGCACGCGGCCGCGGCCAGCCCCGTGGCGATATCATGATCGGTGGACAGCGGCAGATGCGCACCGTGCTGTTCGATCGCCCCCAGCGGCAACAGCGCCACCGTATCCGGCGTCACCCGGTCGCGCAGCTCGACACTGGTCAATGTCTGCCAGTCCCGCCCCGGTCGTGCTGACATGCGTCACTCCTCGATCATCGCGAATACGGCATCATCGTCATCGACATTACGTCAGGATACGCTAGGATGCAGCCGCTTCGGCCGCCCCCAACGTCCCTCTCGCCCAGGAGCCTGCCATGCTGGAAGTCATCTGTCTCACCGTCGCCTTCATGCTCGGGCTGCTGGCCTGGCGGTGCGGACTTCCGGCACTGATCGGCTTCCTGGCCGCCGGCTTTCTCATCAACCCCTTCGCCGAGCGGCTCTCACTGCCCGCGAGCACCCCGGAAATCCTCGATCACGTCTCGCATCTGGGGGTGCTGCTGCTGCTGTTCACGGTCGGGCTGAAGCTCAAGCTGCGCAGCCTCGGCCAGCCCGAGGTGCTCGGCGGCGGCCTGATCCATTTCATCGCCACCCTGGCGGTCTTCGCGCCCGGCCTGCACTGGCTGGGCGGCATCGCCTGGCCCACGGCGGTGCTGCTGGCCGTGGCACTGGCCTTCTCGAGCACCGTGCTCTCGGCGAAGAGCCTGGAAGCCCGCCGCGAGCTGCGCGCCTTCCACGGCCGGGTGGCAATCGGCATCCTGATCATTCAGGACCTGATCGCCCTGGTGGTACTGGCCTTTTCCACCGGCCAAGTCCCCTCGCCGTGGGCACTTTGCCTGCTCGGCCTGCCGCTGCTGCGCCCGGCGCTCTACCGGCTGATCGACTGGAGCGGCCACGACGAGCTGCTGCTGCTGATGGGACTGGTGCTGGCGGTGGTGGTCGGTGGCGCCGGGTTCACGGCGCTGGGCCTGTCCGGCGAGGTCGGGGCGCTGCTGCTCGGCGCCCTGGTGGCCGGCCACCCCCGCGCCCAGGAGCTGGGCAAATCGCTGTGGGCGCTCAAGGAGCTGTTCCTCGTCGGCTTCTTCCTCAAGATCGGCATGTCGGGGTTGCCCGACTGGCACTCGCTGGGCTTCGCCCTGGCCTTCACCGCTCTGCTGCCGCTCAAGGCCGCACTGTTCTTCTTTTTGCTGATCCTCTTCCGCCTGCGCGCACGCAATGCCTTCCAGGCCGCCATCAGTCTCACCAGCTACAGCGAATTCGGGCTGATCGTCGCCGCCGCGCTGGTACCCGACGCCCTGGTCAGCCTGGCACTGGCCGTGGCGTTGTCCTTTCTCGTCGCCGCGCCCCTGCAGCGCAACGCGCACGCCCTGTTCGCTCGCCTCGAACCGCTTCTACGGCGCTTCGAGCAGGACCACTGGCACCCCGACGAACAGCCCGCCTCGCTGGGCGATGCCCGGGTGATGATCGTCGGCATGGGGCGCACCGGTACCGCCGCCTACGATCGCCTGCATGCCGATCACACGCATCTGATCGGTCTGGATGCCGACCCCAGTCGGGTCGAGAGCCACATCGGCAACGGCCGCCATGTGGTCTACGCCGACGTCGAGGACGTGGGCTTCTGGAACAGTGTCGACCTGCGCCACGTCGAGGTCGTGGTACTGTCGCTGCCGGACGCCGAGACCAAGGTTTTCGCCACGCGCCAGCTGCGCGCGCACGGTTTCACCGGCACCATCGTCGCCCACAGCCTCTATGAGGACGAGGCCGAGGCGATTCGTCAGGCCGGCGCCAACCAGACCTACCTGACCATGCACGAGGCCGGACTGGGGCTGGCCGAACACGTTCGTCAGGGGCTCCACGTCACCGCGGCGGAGTAGACAGCGGCAAAGAAGGCTTGCAAGGGGCGACCGCAACCGTTGCAATGGGTGTCTGACCACTTTTCCCGGAGGGCCGCATGACACCCGCAGCGCCTCCCTCGCCATGTACCCCGGACGGCGACTTCCGCCGGGTGGGCGTGGAACTCGAGTTTGCCGCCATCGCCCCGCAGGCCGCCGCGGAACTCGTGCAGTCCCACTTCGGCGGGCGGATCGAGCGTCTGGGGCCGCATCGGCTCAAGGTCGTCGATACGCCCCGTGGCGATTTCACCATCGAACTCGATGCCAAGTACGCGCACCCGGATGACGACCTGGTACGCCGGGCCCGGGAGCGCGGTGACGACGAGTGGCTGCACTGGCGCCTGGTCCTGCATAATCGCACCCGCGAGCTGATCGGCGACGCCGTGGCCGGCGTCGTGCCCACCGAAATCATCTGCCCGCCGCTGCCCTGGCCGGCGCTCGGCGAGCTCGACGCGCTGTTCGGCGCCCTGCGTCTGCAAGGGGCGCGCGATACCCGCGACAGCCTGCTCTATGGCTTCGGCCTGCATCTCAACCCCGAAGTGCCGGGTACCGATGTCGACACGCTGCTCGCCCACCTGCGCGCCTATCTGATCCTCGCCGACTGGCTGCGCGAGCAGATCGACATCGATATCACCCGCGCGATGCTGCCCCATGCCAACCCCTTCCCGCGGGACTACGTCATGCAGGTGCTGAACCCGGCCTACCGGCCGGATCTCGACACCCTGATCGATGACTACCTGGCCGCCAACCCGACCCGCAATCGCGAACTGGACCTGTGCCCGCTGTTCGCCCACCTGCGTCCCGACAGCCTGCATGCCCTGCTGCACGATGAGCTCGTCAAGCCCCGGCCGACCTTTCACTATCGCCTGCCCAATGCCCAGCTATCGCAGCCGGGATCGGCCACCGCGGAATGGAACCGCTGGGTCGAAGTGGAGCGACTGGCGGCCGACGCCGACCTGCTGGCCCGGCGTGGCGCGGCGTATCTCGAGCATCTCCAGCGCCCGCCGGTGTCGCGCTGGCTGGATCGACTGCGGGAGTGGATGAAGGAAGCATGAGACGTCCACGCATCGGCATCACGACCTCGGATCACAAGAGCCGGCTCGCTTGGTGGTGCGACTGCCTGGCCGTGTGGCGCGCCGGCGGTCTGCCGGTTCGGCTGTCTCCCACGCGCGACGGCAACGACGTGGCGATCGACGGCCTGATCGTCGGCGGCGGCGACGACATCGGCGCACAGCTCTATGGCGGCGAAATGCAGCTCGACGTGCGCGTCGATCCGCAGCGCGACACCCTGGAACTGGCGTTGCTGGAGCGCGTGCTGCCGACGAACCGGCCGGTGCTGGGCATCTGCCGCGGCGCCCAGATCATCAACGTGTTTCTCGGCGGCTCGCTGATCACCGACATTCACGCCACCTTCGAGCACATACGCCCTCGGCGCACCGTGCTGCCGCGCAAGACCGTGCAGGTAACGCCGGGAAGCCGCTTGAATCACCTGCTGGGTGTCGATAGCTGCCACGTGAACAGCCTTCATCATCAGGCCATCGACCGCACCGGCCACAACGTCCGGGTCGTCGCTCGCGATCGCGATAATCTGGTGCAGGGCATCGAGAGTACCGATCACGACTTCGTCATCGGCGTGCAATGGCATCCGGAGTTTCTGGTCTTCAACCGCCCCCAGCAGCGTCTGATCCGCGCCCTGGTCGAACGGGCCGCCACCCGTGAGGCACCCCGCCCGCTTTCCCGCTCCGACGAGGCGCTCTGACGCCGACGGCTCGCCATCGGCTTCGACCATTGTCGGGCTCTTCGTCGCCACCCCGGCTGGCCTAGGCTGGGAACAGGCAACAATGACAAGAGAGCCCCGCTCCCATGACTCATGCACGCACCTACGCGGCCGCCGACACCCTGATCGTCGGTGCCGGCCCCGCCGGCTGTCTGCTCGCCAAGCGCCTCTCGGAAGACCCGCACCACCGGGTCACCCTGGTCGAGGCCGGCGGACGCGACAACTACCCGTGGATTCACATCCCGGTCGGTTACCTGTACTGCATCGGCAACCCGCGCACCGACTGGTGCTACCGCACGGACGAGGAAAGCGGCCTCAACGGCCGCGCGCTAGGCTACCCCCGTGGCCGGGTGCTGGGCGGCAGCTCGTCGATCAACGGCATGATCTACATGCGCGGCCAGGCCCGCGACTACGACCACTGGGCCGAACTGGGCAACAGCGGCTGGGACTGGCAGAGCGTGCTGCCCTACTTCCGGCGCAGCGAGGACCACTACGCCGGCGCCAGCGAGGCCCACGGGGCCGGCGGCGAATGGCGCGTCGAACGCCAGCGGCATCGCTGGGAAATCCTCGAGGCCTTCCGGGCCGCCTGCGCCGAGCAGGACATTCCGCCGATCGACGACTTCAACCTCGGCGACAACGAGGGCAGCAGCTATTTCCAGGTCAACCAGCGCCGCGGCGTGCGCTGGAATGCCTCCAAGGCGTTTCTGAGAGGGCTCGAGGAGCGCGAGAACTTCACCCTGATCACCGACGCCGAGGTCGACCGGGTGCTGTTCGACACCAGCGGCGACCGACCGCGGGCCTGTGCTATCCGCGTGTGTCTCGATGGCGCCTTCCAGACGCTGGCGGCCGATCAGGTGATCCTCAGTGCCGGCGCCATCGGCTCGCCGTCGATCCTGCAGCGCTCCGGCGTCGGCTCCCGGACGCTGCTCGACTCCCTGGACATCCCGCGGGTGCACGAGCTGCCGGGGGTCGGCGGCAACCTGCAGGACCACCTGCAGTTGCGCATGATCTACCGCATCCAGGGTGCCCGCACCCTCAACGAGATCGCCGGTTCCTGGCGGGGCAAGCTGGGCATGGCCTGGCAGTACCTGCTGACGCGCAGCGGGCCGCTGACCATGGCACCCAGCCAGCTCGGCGCCTTCGCCCGCTCCGACCCCGGGCAAGCCAGCGCCAACCTGGAGTATCACGTCCAGCCGCTGTCGCTGCCCGCCTTCGGCGAGCCGCTGCATGACTTCCCCGCCTTCACCGCGTCGGTGTGCAACCTGCGGCCGGCCAGCCGCGGCAGCGTGACGATTCGTTCCCGGGACATGCGCCAGCCGCCACGCATCGCCCCCAACTATCTGAGCGAGGCCGAGGACCGCCGCGTCGCGGTGGATGCGATTCGCCTCACGCGACGCATCGCCGGGGCACCGGCGCTGGCGCCCTACCGTCCCGAGGAGATCAAGCCCGGCCCGGACTACCAGAGCGACGCGGCATTGGCCGAGGCGGCCGGCGATATCGGCACCACCATCTTCCACCCGGTGGGCACCTGCAAGATGGGCCAGGACCTGCACGCCGTGGTGGACGACCGGCTGCGCGTGCACGGGCTGGACGGCCTGCGGGTGGTCGACGCCTCGATCATGCCCACCATCGTCTCGGGCAATACCTGCTCGCCGACCCTGATGATCGCCGAGAAGGCCGCGGCGATGATTCTCGAGGAGCGTCAGTGGCAGGCCATCGGCAGCGAGGCACCCTCAGCCGCCGAGGCAAGCGTTTCCTGAGAAAGACGCACGGGGCACGAGACGAGGGGCGGAAGGAAAGACGGCCCGCAGGACACGCGGGCCGCACAACGGGAAACGGCACGCCGTCAGTCGAGCCGTGCCTCCATGGTGATCTCGGCGTTGAGCAGCTTGGACACCGGGCAGCCTGCCTTGGCCTTGTCGGCGCAACGCTGGAAGACGTCCGCATCGGCGCCGGGGATCCGGGCCCGGGTTTCCAGATGGATGGCCGAGATGCTGAACCCGTCGTCATCCTGCACCAGCGACACGGTCGCCCGGGTATCGATGGCCTCCGGCTCCAGGCCTTCCTCGCCGAGGATCATCGACAGGGCCATGGAGAAACAACCGGCGTGGGCGGCACCGATGAGTTCCTCCGGATTGGTCCCGGACTGGCCCTCGAAGCGCGTATTGAAACCGTAGGGGTTGGCCTCGAGTGCCCCGCTCTCGGTGGACACATGGCCCTGCCCCTGTTTCAGGCTCCCCTGCCAATGGGCCGAACCCTGCTTCTTGATCGTCATGTCGCCTCCTTTTCGTGATGACGTGGCACCGCTCCGGGCGCCGCTTCGCTCACTGTAGTGCATGCCGGCGACCACGTCGTCCTTCAAGGGGTCAGCCGCCCGACGCCGTCGGATCCTCCCGGCAGGCGGCCAGCGCGGCGGCCACCTCGGCCTGCCCCAGGCGGCGCAACCGGGCCATGTTGCGCTCGGGTATCCCCTCGGGGTCCGGGTAACCCTCGAGCGCCCGGCTCAGGCTCGCCTCACGCAGCAGGTGCAGCATCGGCCAGGGCGAACGGTTGGTGGCATTGGCCGGATCGTCGGGCTCGGCGTCCGCGAAGCAGTAGTCCGGATGAAAGCTCGCCAGCTGATAACGCCCGGTGTAGCACTCGAGGTCGAGCAGGCGTTCCGCCAGCTCCAGCAGATCGAGGTAGTCGTCGAACGCCGCAGCCGCCCCGGTGAGGATCAGCAGCGTCGTCTCCACCGTGTCGTCGCCATCGAGGCGGCGACACTCATCGACCAGGGCCTGCAGCACGACCTCGGCGTTGCTCGATGCCACGGTGACATAGCGCACCCGCTCGCGACGCACTTCGGGCGCGGCGAAGGGGCACAGGTTATGGGCGATCACGAAACGCGTCACCCAGGCGCGGGTGGCGGCAATCGCGGCCGTCTCGACGGTCGAGGTAGACATGACAGGCTCTCGTGGCTGAAGGCCGTGCAGTATAGCCCTTGCAGCACCGTGGCGCCTGGCGCACCATGAGTGGAAATCATTACCACATAGTGGAGGCTGCCGTGCCCGATTCCCGCGCCACCGTCACCCTGCCGGCCACCGCCAAGGCACCGGCCGTCACCCTGCCCGCACTCGGCCAGGGCACCTGGTACATGGGCGAGGGACGCGCCCCGCGTCACGACGAGGTTCGCGCCCTGCAGCAGGGGCTCGACCTGGGGCTGACCCTGATCGACACCGCCGAGATGTACGGCGACGGCGGCGCTGAGGAGGTCGTCGGCGAGGCCTTGCGCGGACGGCGCGACGAGGCCTTCCTGGTGTCCAAGGTCTATCCCTGGAACGCCGGGCGCGACAGTGCCATCGCCGCCTGCGAACGCAGCCTCGCGCGGCTGGGCACCGACCATCTCGATCTCTACCTGCTGCACTGGCCGGGCAACATCCCCCTCGACGAGACCCTGGAGGCCTTCGAGCGCCTCGCCGAGCAGGGCAAGATCCGCCGCTTCGGTGTCTCCAACTTCGATATCGACGACCTGCAGGCCCTGTGGTCGCTACCCGGCGGCGCGCGCTGCACGGTCAACCAGGTGCTCTATCACCTGGGGTCGCGCGGCATCGAGCACAGCCTGCTGCCCCGGCAGCGCGAGCGTGGCCTGCCGACCATGGCCTACTGCCCGCTGGCCCAGGGCGGCCGCCTGCGCCGCGACCTGCTCGGCCACGCCGAGGTGCGCGCCGTGGCCGAGGCCTACGGTGTCACCCCGGAGCAGGTACTGCTGGCCTGGGCGATCCGCCCCGCCCCCGACGGGCGGCGCGACGTGATCGCCATTCCCAAGGCGGTCCAGCCCGAGCATGTGCGGGCCAATGCCGAGGCGCTGGCGCTGCGCCTCGACGACGCGGCCCTGGCCCGGCTGGACGCCGCCTTCCCGGCCCCCGAGCGCAAGCCCCCGCTGGATATCGTGTAAACGCGCCGCTACAGCAAGGAAGGGGCGTCGGAGTCACGAAACGCCCGACCCCGCCGCGAGGCCAGCCGATCCGCCAACCGCGTCGGCTCCGGCAGCTTGGTGCGCCCCAGGCAGGCCAGCGTCCATTCCAGCGCCGTGGCCAGGCAGAGACGATGCCCAGGGGAGACGATCACCGGCTTGACCCCTTCCCGGGAGCGCAGCACGGCGCCGATCACCACCCGACCCTCGTCGTCCAGCGGGACATCGTCCGGGTCCTCGGCACGCCGGCGGTCGGTCAGCGGCGTCCATTCGCCACGGACCTCGGGCACCTCACCATGACGCCCGCACAGGCGCTTCTTGGCCACGCCCAGTGTGGGCAGGTCGAGCCACAGCCCCAGGTGCGCGGCGATACCCAGCCGGCGAGGATGGGCGATGCCCTGCCCGTCGACCATCACCAGTTCGGGTCGCCGGGAGAGCTTGTCGAAGGCACCCAGCGCGGCGGGAATCTCGCGAAACGACAGCAGGCCGGGAATGTAGGGCATGCGCGTGGGTTCGCGGTGCACCACCTCCTCGACCGGCTCGAGATCCGGCCAGCGCAGCAGCACGACCGCCGCCCGGGTGGTCGCGCCTTCGTCCTCGAAGCCGATATCCACCCCGGCGACATGCGTCACCGGGTCACAGCGGTCGCGGCGTTCGAGTCGTGTGGCCAGACGCGTCTGCAGCGCGACGGCCGCCTTCGGCGACAGGTCCCAGTCGTGCAAGGCAGGTCTCGGCATATCGGCTCCCTGATTCATGATAGGCACTCGGTTAGACTAGGAGTTTTGCCGCGCAAGGGAACCTCGGGCGTCCATGCTGACATTTCTTCACACCGCCGACTGGCATCTCGGCCAGAGCTTTCACGGCCAGGAACGCCACGCCGAGCACCGGGCCTTCCTCGCCTGGTTGCTCGACACGCTCGCCACACGCCGCCCCGACGCGCTGCTCGTCGCCGGCGATATCTTCGATGTGGTCAATCCCTCGCTGCGTGCCCAGGGGCTGCTCTACGACTTCATCGTCGCCGCCCACGAGCGCCTGCCGACGCTCGACATCGTGCTGATCGCCGGCAATCACGACAGCGGCAACCGCATCGAGCTGCCCGCGCCGCTGCTCGCCCGGCTGCGCACCCACGCCCGGGGCCGGGTGCACTGGCGCGATGATGGCGGACTCGACACCCGGCGTCTGCTGGTGCCGCTCACCGATGCCGAGGGCGCAACCCGGGCGTGGTGCCTGGCGCTGCCCTTCCTGCGCCCCGCCGAGGTGACCGGCCACCGCGCGGGCGAGGCGGAGGCCGACGATTACCTGACCGGCATGGCCCGGGTTCACCGCGAGCTGATCGCCGATGCCCGTCGGCAGCGTGCCCCCGGTCAGGCGCTCGTCGCCATGAGCCATGCTCACCTGCAGGGCGCGACGGTCTCCGAGGCCAGCGAACGGCCGATCGTCATCGGCGGCGAGGAAGCCGTCTCCGCCGCGCTGTTTCCCGACGACATCGCCTACGTGGCGCTCGGCCACCTGCATCGGGCCCAGCAGGTCGGCGAGGCACGCATCCGCTACAGTGGCAGCCCGTTGCCCATGGCCTTCAGCGAGGTCGACTATGCGCACCAGATCGTCGAGGTCAGCCTCGACGGCGAGCGCCTGAGCGGCGTGGACGCCCTGCCCGTGCCGCGCCCGGTGGCCATGCATCGCCTCGGCCCGGCGCCGCTCGAGCACGTGCTGGCCGAGCTGGAGGCGCTCGAACTCGACGATGCCCTGCCGCGCGAACACTGGCCCTGGCTGGAGGTACGCGTCGAGCTCTCGGCGCCGATGCCCGACCTGCGCGCCCGGGTCGACGCCGCCCTCGAGGGCAGGCCGCTGCGCCTGCTGCGCCTCGAGCGCCGCCTGCCGAAAGTCGAGACCGAGAACGCCCCCGAGCGGATCGACCTCGAGAGCCTCGGCCCGCGCCGGCTGTTCGAGCGCACCTGGCAGAACCGCTGGGGCGAGCCGCCCGGCGAGGACGTGCTGGCCGACTTCGCCCGGCTGCAGCAGGAGGTGATGGACGACGACGGGGAGGCATCGGCATGAAGATCCTCGCCCTGCGCCTGGCAAACCTGGCCTCGATTCCCGGCCCGCTCGAGCTCGACTTCACCGCCGCCCCGCTCGCGGACGCCGGCCTGTTCGCCATCACCGGCCACACCGGCGCCGGCAAGAGCACCCTGCTCGACGCCCTGTGCCTCGCGCTCTACGGCAGCACGCCGCGGCTGCGCGACGCCCGCAAGGATCTGGCAAGGGTCCCGGACAGCGGCGACACCGACGTGACGAGCTTCGACCCGCGCACCCTGCTGCGCCGTGGCACGGCCAGCGGCCACGCCGAGGTCGACTTCTTGGGCCGCGACGGCCGCCGCTACCGCGCCCGCTGGGCGGTGCGCCGCGCCCGCGAGAAAGTCGGCGGGCGCCTGCAGGCCGTCGACCAGTCGCTGCGCGATCTCGACGACGACCGCCTGCTGACCAACCAGAAGCGCGAATTCGACCGCCTGCTGCCGGAGTGCCTGGGCCTGACCTTCGAACAGTTCACCCGCGCCGTGCTGCTGGCCCAGAGCGAGTTCGCCGCCTTCCTCAAGGCCGACGACAACGAGCGCAGCGATCTGCTCGAGCGGCTGACCGGCACCGGCGAATACTCCGCCATCTCGATGGCCGCCTACCGCCGCGCCAGCGAGGCCCGCAAGGCCGTGGACAGGATCGAGACGCGCCTCGCCGACGACCTGCCCGCCGAGCCCGAGGCCCGCGCCGAGCTGGAGGAGGCCGCCGAGGCGACCCAGCGAGCGCTCACCGACCTGCAGGCCCACGCGGAAGCGCTTCAGGCCAGGCAGCGCTGGCACGACGAGGACACCCGCCTGCGGGACGCCTGCCGGCAGGGCCAGGCCGACCGGCAGGAGGCCGAGGCCGCCTGGAAGGCGCTGGCCCCGCTACGCGCCGACCGCGACGGGCAGCGGCTGATCGCCCCGCGCCGCCCCGCATTGGCCCGCCAGGCCGCGCTGCCCGGCGAGCTCGAGGCGCTGGAAGCGGCTCACGCCGAGACGCAGCGAGCGCTGACCGACGCCGAGCACGAGCAGGCGCGCGCCCGGCAGGCCGCCGAGGCTGCCGAGACGACGCTGGCCGAGGCCGTGGAGGCGCACCGGGCGGCCGCGCCCACGCTGCGCCAGGCCCGCGAGCTGGCCACGCATCTGGCCAGCCTCGACCATCAGGTATCACAACAGGAGAAGACCCGGGCAGAGCGGCAACAGCAGCTGAACCAGGTGGCCGCCGATCACCAGCAGGCCCAGGAGGAACATCGGCAACGCTGCCAGCAGCACGATGACTGGCAGGCGACGCTCAAGCAGCTGTTGGGGGAACATACCGAACTCGAGGCGGCCCGCCAGGCAATCCGTAACGCCCTCGAACGAGTGCATCAGCGCCAACTGGACCTCGATGAACTCGCGAGTCACTGGCAACAATACCAACGTGCCACGAACCATCATCGGCGACTGCTCGAGCAAATCCGAAAGGAAGAGCCTCGGCTGAACCGGCTGCTGGAACAGGGCCAGCAGGCCAGACGGCAGCTCGATGACGCCAAGGCGCAGCATGACACCGTGGTCAGCATCATCGAGCGCAGTCGAGCGGCGCGCAGCGACAGTGTCATCGCCCTGCGTGAGGCGCTGACCGAAGACGAGCCCTGTCCGGTCTGCGGCGGGCTCGAACATCCCTGGCGTCACCGGCCGCCCGCCTCGCAGGAGGCCGAACAGCTGGCCGCGCAGCAACGCGAGGAGGAACGCCAACTCCAGGAAGCCGGCGAGGCACTGAATCGTGCCCAGCAGGAGCGCGACCGCCTGTTCGGCGAATACAGTGCGCTCGACGCCTCTCTCAAGCAGGCTCGCCAGGAGCTTCAGGGCGCCAAACAGCAATACCGGGAAACACGCGAGTCCCTCGAACGGCATTCGCTGCATGCCGAGCTCGTGGCTATCGCACCGGATCAACGCGATACCTGGCTGGCCGAGCAAACCGAGCACGGCCAGGCCAACCGGACGCATCACGAGCAGGCGCTGAGCCGGCTGAACCAGGCCGAACGACAGATCGAACCGCTGAAGCGAGCCCTTCAGGAGGACGTTACCCGGCTCGCGCGTTTCGACACTCGCCGAGAGGGCCTCGACAAGGAGCTGCAGGCACTGGCCGAACAGCTTCCCCCGCTCCGTAGCCAACGCGACGAGCTCGCCCGAGAGCTCGCCACCCGCCTCGGCGAGCACGCCTCGCCGGACGCCTGGCAGCAGAATCTCGACGCCCGACAGGACACCGCCCGCCGGGCCCGGGACGAGGCGCAGGCGGCGTCCCACCGGGCGCAGACCGAGCATCAGCGCCTGGCCCAGCAGGCGAGCCACGAGGCCGAACGGCTCGAGACGCTGCGCCGCGAGCGCGACACCCTCGAGGCCGAACTGGCAGAGTGGCGCACGGCGCATCCCGAGCTGGACGACGCCCGGCTCGCGCGCCTGCTGGCCCAGACGGAGGAGGATATCCAGTCGGCCGAGCGGCGCCTCGAGGCCGCCGATCAGGCCTGCCAACGCGCCGCCGCCGCCCTCGACGAACGCCGCGAGGCGCTGCGGCGCCATCGCCGTGACGCCGAGACGATCGAGGGCAAGCCATTGGGAGAGACAGGCAACGTGGAGGACGACGCGCTGCTCGGCGAGGCCATCGACGCTGAGATCGCCCGCCGCCGCGAGGCGCTCGCCGAGGAACGCGCGGCCCTCGCCCCGCGGCTGAACGCCGCCCAGCAGGCCCGCGACGAGGCCGCCCACGTCCTGCGCGACGACGACCGCCGCCGCCGGCGCCAGCAGGACGCCCGGACCGAGCTGGATCAGGCGCGGGCCGAGCATCGCCGCTGGGGGCGCATCAGCGAGCTGATCGGTTCCGCCGACGGCAAGGCCTTCCGGCGCATCGCCCAGGCCTACAACCTCGAGCAGCTCCTCGAGCACGCCAACGCTCACCTGGGCGGCCTGACGCGCCGCTACCGGCTGGTGCGCGGCGGCAGCGAGCTCGGTCTTCTGGTGGTCGACCGCGACATGGGCGACGAGCGCCGCTCGGTGCATTCGCTCTCGGGCGGCGAGACCTTCCTGGTCTCACTGGCCCTGGCGCTGGGGCTGGCCTCCATGGCCTCCGGGGAGCTCGTCATCGAGTCGCTGTTTATCGACGAGGGCTTCGGCAGCCTCGACCCGCAGTCGCTGGCGCTGGCCATGGAGGCGCTGGACGGCCTGCAGGCGCTGGGCCGCCGCGTCGGCGTGATCTCCCACGTCCAGGAGATGCACGAGCGCATCCCGGTGCAGATCCGCGTGGAGCCGGAAGGCAACGGCACCAGCCGGGCCCGGCTGGTGAGCGTTTGACACCGATCGTCATTGCCGCGACCTGACAGGAACGCTATCCTGTACAGGACAACATCCTGTACATGGGAAACCCTATGGAAGCCATCAGCTATACCGCGGCACGCAGCCACCTGGCAAAGACCATGCAGCAAGTCTGCGACGATCACATGCCCGTCACCATCACCCGCAGCAAGGCGCCATCGGTAGTCATGATGTCATTGGAAGACTACGAGGCCCTGCAGGAAACGGCCTATCTGCTGCGCTCGCCAAAGAATGCCCGCCGGCTGCTCGAGTCCATCGCCCAGTTGGAGGACGACGACGGCCAGGAGCGGGAGCTCATCGAGGAATGAAGCTCACTTTCTCCGAGCAAGCCTGGGAGGAATATCTCTACTGGCAGAAGACCGACAAGAAGATCCTGCGCCGGATCAACCAGCTGATCAAGGAGATCCAGCGCACCCCCTTCGAGGGTATCGGCAAGCCGGAGCCCCTGAAGCATGGCCTCGCGGGTTACTGGTCACGACGCATCAACGACGAACATCGCCTCGTCTACAAGGTGACGGAAGATGCCTTGCTGATCGCTCAGTTGCGTTATCACTATTAGAAATATCAGACACACGCAAAGGCAGCCGAAGCCGCGCTGCGCCATGACGCTCCCCACCCACCTGTTCGATTCGATGCCCTCAGCCGTGTGCTGGGCACAAGAGACCCGACACGCAGCGAGCGGGAGTGAAAATTCTTCCCTTCCTCATTCAGGCCGGGAAGGCCTCGTTCAACCACTTGATGAAATTACGCTTTTGCTTGAATTCGGAACGGACTTCTTCGAGCAGCGCCGCGAAGGACTGGTGGGAGTCAGAATCATCCAAGGCGTCATGTAGCTCTTGCAGCAGGGCAATCGCCTGCCGGTAGGCATCGTTGTTGGTTCTCTGCACGTGGCTGCGCACCAGGCGCCGGTAAAGCGGCAAACGCTCGCTGGTGTCAGTCAGCGTCCTGGCCAGGGCGTGCAGCAAGTTGGCGGCTACCTCTCGCTCCTTGCACAGCGCCAGCGCCTCGTTCAGTCGCCCTTCCTCCAGGTGAACCTGCAACAGGCAATTCGCCGCGGCTGGCTCCCAGGCAAAGCGAGGTTGAGCGCCATTATGGAGCCACTCGGTCAGCCAGTCATGGACACGCTGTCGATAATCCACACTCAGCCGGTTCTCGTCTGCCAGTTGAATCAGATAGCGATAGTCTTCCAGCCGCAGGGTTTGCTGGTAAATCTCCCATTGCAATCGAGCCGCGTCTTCGGGTTCACCGCGATGCAACAACAGGCGGACCTGCAATTGCTGCCGCTCGTTGTCCCAGCGGGAGCGGCCTTTCGGCTCGGCCCTGGCCGCTCGTTGCAACCAGGGCTCGACCCGATCCCAGGCATCATGGGCAATGCAGGCCTTCGCGGCGTCCAGGCAATCTTTCTCATCGCTGGCCGTTTTCTCGTACAACGCCAGGATGGCGACCAGATCGCCGTTGGCCTCGGCACGCTTGAGCAACGGATCGCGCAACCGCAGATAGCGGAAACGCTCCGACCAGCCCGTCCCCGCCGGCAGCGCCGGCAAGGCATCCCAGGCCTTCTGCAGACAGGCATGGTAGGCCGCCAGGCCGGCCTCGCCCAGCGCCTCATCATAGGCATCGGGCATTTCGGGATACATGTCCGACTGGTCACTGAACGCCTTGTCGTAAAGGTACGCCGCCAGCTTCTCGGGCGCCCAGTCGAGCCGTTTTACGGTCTGGATATGCAGCGTCTGCAGGGTGGCCTCGCAATGGAAGCGAAAGCCGCCGGAATCATCGATGGTTTCCAGCGCCCGAGCCATGCGCGAGAGCGCGTAGTCCACCAGCATCAGGCACTTGTCCGCGGGCAGTTGCGGCGCCTGTTCGGCGAGTTGTTCGACGATGGACTCGGCCCTGGCGAAATAGGCACTCACCTGACCATAGCGATACAGGTCGCGGTTGATGGGGAACGCCGCCGTGATGCGTTTTTTCAGCGCCTTGTGGTCCAGCACACCGAGCACCGCGTCGGCTCGCAGCGACCACTGTTGATGCAGTACCGGATCGTTCTCGATCAGCGACTGCAGCGCCTCGACCAACGAGTGCTTATCCATCTGCTGCAGATAGGCACGAATGCGCTCCGAAGCATCGCCCACCGTCAGTCGCGCCTGCTCGGCCTGACCCGCACGATATACAAGAGCAGTCGCCACGCAGTGCTTGCAAAAATCGATGCCCTCGGAGGCCGGGCAGTCACACCCGCCATCCAGGCCGCGCTTGCTCAGCTTCAGCACCACGCGATAGCGCTCGCTGCCTTCCACATCGGCAGTGATGGTGGTGCCCTTCTTGTTCCAGCCGACCACCATGCCCTCGCGGAAATACTCAACGCCGCGCCCGAAGGCGGCCTCACCGGCGAGCATGGCCAGCTGCCGATCGGAAAGGAACTCCAGTTCATCCTGTTGCATCAGGTTACCGCCATTGCCTTCATGATCGCCTGCCCTCGAAGTCGGCTGCACAAGAACCGCGGGGCAGCACGCCATCGTACTTTCATCATTTCATTGCTGAAACCGCCACCCGCTCAGGCGAAGGCCTGAATGCCGGTCTGGGCGCGCCCCAGGATCAGCGCATGTACGTCGTGGGTGCCCTCGTAGGTGTTGACCGTCTCCAGGTTGACCATGTGCCGCATCACGCCATAGTCCAGCGAGATGCCGTTGGCGCCGTGCATGTCACGGGCCTGGCGGGCGATGGCCAGCGCCTTGCCGCTGTTGTTGCGCTTGATCAGCGAGATCATCTCCGGCGCAGCCTGGCCGGCGTCGAGCAGGCGGCCGACGCGCAGACAGGCCTCGAGCCCCAGGGCGATCTCGGTCTGCATGTCGGCCAGCTTGACCTGCACCAGCTGGGTCGCCGCCAGCGGGCGCCCGAACTGTCGGCGCTCGAGCGTGTAGCCCCGCGCGGCGTGCCAGCAGAATTCGGCGGCACCCATGGTGCCCCAGGCGATGCCGAAGCGCGCCTTGTTGAGACAGCCGAAGGGCCCGGCCAGCCCGCTGGCGTCGGGAAGCAGCGCCTGGTCGGGTACGAAGACATCGTCGAGAACGATCTCGCCGGTCACCGAAGCACGCAGCGACAGCTTGCCGTGGATGGTCGGGGTCGAGAAGCCCTCGGCGCCGCGCTCGACGATGAAGCCACGGATCCTGCCGTCGTGGGCGTCAGAGCGCGCCCAGACGAGGGCGAGGTCGGCGATCGGGCTGTTGGTGATCCACATCTTGCGCCCGTTCAGCCGGTAGCCGCCGTCGACCCGGCGCGCCCGGGTCTGCATGCCGCCGGGGTCGGAGCCGGCATCGGGTTCGGTCAGCCCGAAGCAGCCCACGAGTTCGCCACTGGCCAGCCCGGGCAGGTAGCGGCGTTTCTGTGCCTCGCTGCCGTAGGCCTCGATGGGATGCATCACCAGCGAGGATTGCACGCTCATCGCCGAGCGGTAGCCGGAGTCGACACGCTCCACCTCGCGGGCGATCAGGCCATAGGCGACATGGCCGACACCGGCACCACCGTAGGTCTCGGCGACGGTGGCGCCGAGCAGGCCCAGCTCGCCCATCTCGCGCAGGATCTCACGGTCGAAGCGCTCGTGCTCGAAGGCGTCATGCACGCGCGGTTGAAGCTTTTCCTGGCAGTAGGCACGGGCCATGTCCTGAATCTGCCGCTCGTCGTCACTCAGCTGCTGCTCGAACAGCAGCGGGTCTTGCCACGGGAATGCGCTCATGTCTGCCTCATCGCGTCAGTCGGTCATCATGAGGCAGCTTGCCGACCCCGTCGCCGGGCGTCGATACGCCATTGGCCGGGCTCACGGTCCCGGCCCGCCCGTCACGTGCCGGAGGCCAGCCGTGCCGCGACGCCGGCGACGTGTTCGCCCTGGAAGCGGGCGATGGTCAGCTCATTCTCGCTGGGCTGGCGGCTGCCGTCGGGGCCGACAATGGTGGTGGCGCCATAGGGGGTGCCCCCGGTCACCTCGCCCATCGCGGTCAGCGCCTGGCAGGAGTACGGTACGCCGACCACCACCATGCCCAGGTGGAAGAGCATGGTGTGGATCGAGGTCAGGGTGGTTTCCTGCCCACCGTGCTGGCTGGCCGTGGACGTGAAGGCGCTGCCGACCTTGCCGACCAGCTTGCCCTGCCCCCAGATGCCGCCGGTCTTGTCCCAGAAGTTGCGCATCTGCGAGGTCATGTTGCCGTAGCGGGTGGGCGTGCCGATGATGATGGCGTCGTAGTCGACCAGCTCGTTGGGATCCTCGATCAGCGGCGCTGACTGGTCGCGCTTGTAGCCGGACTTTTCCGCTACCTCGTCGGGTACCAGCTCGGACACCCGGCGAATGTCGACCCGGGTACCGCCGACGCTTCTTGCGCCCTCGGCCACCGCGTTGGCCAGCGTCTCGACATGCCCATAGCTGGAGTAGTAGACGATCAGAATGCGGCTCATGGGAATCTCCCGTTGCAGCGAGTCATGGGTTGGCGACCTACCCCAAGATGGTCCAGCCCCGGCTCGGCGTCAAAAGCCCTGCCGGTGGGGCCGGCCGGCATGCTAGGCTGTGCGGCAAACAACGCTCGGAGCCGTTCTCTCATGCAGTCCGCGCAACAGCTGCTCGAAACCCTGGTGGGCCATCCCACGGTATCTCGCGATTCCAACCTCGACCTGATCCGCTTCGTCGAGGGCTATCTCGATGATTTCGGGGTGCCCTGCCAGCGCATCGAGAGCGACGATGGCAAGAAGGCCAACCTGCTGGCGCGCATCGGCCCCGAGGTCGAGGGCGGCGTGGTGCTGTCGGGTCACACCGACGTGGTGCCGGTGGACGGCCAGCCGTGGACGAGCGACCCGTTCTCGCTCACCGACAAGGGCGATGGCCGCCTCTACGGCCGCGGCAGCTGCGACATGAAGGGTTTCATTGCCTGTGCGCTGGCCCAGGTGCCGCGCTGGGTGGAGCAGGGCCTCACCCGGCCGATCTATCTGGCCTTCTCCTATGACGAAGAGGTGGGCTGCGTGGGGGCACCGCGCCTGATCGAGCGGCTCATGGCCGACGTGCCCCGCCCCGCCGCGGTGATCGTCGGCGAGCCCACGTTGATGGCCCCGGTGGTCGCCCAGAAGGGCATCACCAACCTGCGCACCACCGTGACCGGGCTCGAGGCCCACTCCAGCCAGGTCAATCAGGGGGTCTCGGCGATCCATGTGGCCGCCCGCCTGGTGACGCGGATCGAGGACATCATGGCCGAGCTGCGCGAGGCCGGCCGGGTCGACGAGGCCTTCAACGTCGCCCACTCCAGCCTGCATGTGGGCAGGATTACCGGCGGCACGGCGATCAACATCATGGCGCGCGAGTGCCGGTTCGACTGGGAGATCCGCCATCTGCCCCAGGACGGCTTCGAGGCGGTCTACTCGCGCTTCCAGGACTATGCCGAGTCGCTCGAGCGCGAGCTGCGCCAACGCGCCCCGCAGGTCAGCATCCGTACCGAGCCGCTCACCGCCACCGTGCCGGGACTGGCCGACCGCGACAACGCCGCGGCGCTCTCGCTGTGCCGGGCGCTGCTCGGCGAACGCGACACGGAGGCCGTCGCCTATGCCACCGAGGCCGGCCAGTTCCAGCAGGCCGGCCTGCCCACGGTGATCTGCGGGCCGGGCAGCATCGCCCAGGCCCACCAGCCGGACGAGTATCTGGAAACCGCGCAACTGGATGCCGGGGTGGCCTTCATGCGCCGGCTCGGCGATCACCTTGCCGGCGCGTGAGCCCGCCACGCCGGCCAGCAGCCATCGCCACCCCGACTACACCGTTGGTCACGTTGCCCAAATGTTGAACATATGGCAGCGTTGAATGAAACATTTGTGGACACACCGACGTGAAGGAACAACAACGCAAGTCATCGTCGCGGCCCAGCGTCGCCGAGGCGCTGGCCGAGGCCATCTTCTCCGGCCATTACCAGCCGGGCGATTTCGTGCCCAAGGAACTCGCCCTGTGCGAGGAATTCGCCATCAACCGCTCGGCGGTGCGCAGCGATCTTCGCCAGCTGGTGGATGTCGGTATCATCGAACGCATCTCGGGGCATGGCTCCAAGGTGCGCGACTATGCCGACTGGAACATCCTCGACCCCCAGGTCACCGAGTGGATGACCCGCTACGCGGCGCCCAATCCCAAGGTCCAGCGGGAGATCCTGACCTTCCGGCTGGATGTCGAGCCCTATGTCGCCATGACCGCCGCCAAGCGGGCCACGGCGCGCGACCTGGTGGCGCTCGAGGAAGCCTACGAAGGCATGGGGCAGAACCTGCACAACGCCACCAGTCCCGAGGAGCGCCGGCTGCACAGCGACTACGATGTCGCCTTCCATGCGGCGATCTTCAAGGCCACCCACAACATCGTCTGGTCGCAGCTCTCGCACATCCTGCGGCCGTCCATCTACCTGCTGGTGTCGATGTCCAACGTCAGCGAGACCGACGACCCGGCCGAGAGTCTGGAGCGCCACCGCCAGCTGATGGAATGCATCCGCGCCCGCCAGCCCCGCGAGGCCTTCCGCGCCGCCCAGCGGGTACTCGCCGGCACCGCCAAGGCGCTGGGCCTGGACGCGCCCGAGACCTCGCTGGGGCGCGGCATCGAGCTCGACTGAGCCTTCCCCGACCGTGGTCGTCGATACCCGGCGGCCGGCGAGCCACCCTGCCGGCCGCACTCTCCTCCTAAACACGTTTCCAAACTCTCGGAATGTTGGGCGCCGGGGGACAAGGCGAAGCGAGGGTCCTTTGCCATGGCCGGAAAGTGATCCCTCCGGTTCCGGCATGTCCGCCATCCATGGCGGTCAGATGCAAGGGTAGCGCCCAGCGCCCTCGCGATGGTCCGACACTTCGGGCCTTGCCGCCGGGAAGCCCATCCCGTCAATCGGGTGTAAAAGGATCTCGAAGCGCTCAATGGTTGTCGCGCGGCGGAGCCTGCCTCGCCACGTCGCGATACTTGGTCGCCGGTTCCAGGGTCATGCCGCGGTCGAGCTGCTCGACCATGCCGCGCTGGATCTCCTGCCAGGGTGTCTGATGCGGCGGGTAGATGTAGCCGCCGCGCGAGGCCAGCGCCTCGCGGCGCGCCTGGATTTCCCCATCATCGACCAGCAGGTTGGCCTCGCCGCGCGCCAGGTCGATGCGGATGCGATCGCCGGTCTCGAGCAGCGCCAGGCCCCCGCCGACGGCCGCCTCCGGCGCGGCATTGAGGATCGACGGCGAACCGGACGTGCCCGACTGGCGGCCGTCGCCGAGACACGGCAGCGACTCCACGCCCCGGCGGATCAGCGCCTCCGGCGGCTGCATGTTGACCACCTCGGCGCCGCCGGGGTGGCCGACCGGTCCCGCGCCGCGCATCACCAGGATGGTGTTCTCGTCGATCGCGAGTTCCGGATCGTCGATGCGCGCGTGGTAGTCCTCCGAGCCGTCGAACACCACCACTCGCCCCTCGAAGGCCTCGGGGTCCTCGGGCCGGCTCAGGAAGCGGCGGCGGAAGTCGTCGGCAATCACGCTGGTCTTCATCAGCGCCGAGTCGAACAGGTTGCCCTTGAGGTTGATGAACCCGGCGTGCGCGACCAGCGGGTTGTCGTAGCGGCGGATGACGTCGTCATCGAGCGTCTCGCTGCCGCCGACGTTGGCCGCCAGCGTCCGTCCGTTGGCGGTCATCACGTCGCCGTGCAGACGCCCGGCCCTGAGCAGCTCATTGAGTACCGCGGGCACGCCGCCGGCCCGGTGGAACTCCTCGGAGAGATAGATCCCGGCCGGCATCACATTGGCCAGCAGCGGGACCGCATGGCCCAGGCGCTGCCAGTCGTCATTGTCGAGCTCGATGCCGGCATGGCGGGCGATGGCATTGACGTGGATCGGCGCGTTGGAGGAGCCGCCCAGCGCCGAGCAGACCACGATGGCGTTCTCGAAGGCCTCGCGGGTCAGGATGTCGAGCGGCCGCAGGTCCTCCCAGACCATGTCGACGATGCGCTCGCCGGTCTGATAGGCGACCATCGCCCGCTCCTTGTAGGGCGCGGGAATCATCGCCGAGCCCGGCAGGCTCATGCCCAGCGCCTCGGCCATCGAGTTCATCGTCGACGCGGTGCCCATGGTGTTGCAGTGGCCGATCGACGGCGCCGAGTCGGTGGCCCGGCTCAGGAACTCCTCGTAGCCGATGTCGCCGGCGGCGAGGCGCTTGCGCAGTTCCCAGATGATGGTGCCGGAACCCACCCGCTCGCCGCCCCGCCAGCCGTTGAGCATCGGCCCGCCGGAGAGCACGATCGCCGGGATGTTCACGGTCGCCGCGGCCATCAGGCACGCCGGGGTGGTCTTGTCGCAGCCGGTGGTCAGCACCACGCCGTCGAGCGGGTAGCCGTGCAGCACCTCGACCAGCCCCAGGTAGGCCAGGTTGCGGTCCAGCGCGGCGGTCGGCCGGCGCACGTTCTCGTGGATCGGATGCAGGGGAAACTCGAAGGGCACGCCGCCGGCGGCGCGAATGCCGTCCTTGACGCGCTTGACCAGCTCGATGTGATGGCGGTTGCAGGGCGTCAGGTCGGACCCCGACTGGGCGATGCCGATGATCGGCTTGCCGCTTCTCAGCTCGTCGAGCGTGAGGCCGTAGTTCATGTAGCGCTCGATGCACAGCGCCGTGGTGCCCGGGTGATCGGGATTGTCGAACCACCAGCGCGAGCGGAGCTGGTCGGAAGTCATCTTGTGATCGCTCATGGTCTGAAGCGTTTCCCTCGATGGTCGGTTGTCGAAAAGGGAACTCACCCTTCGGCAGCGTACTCTACCGGGATCGCTGCGTATGTTGAACAAACGGACTATATGTTCAACATGAAAGCCAGCCCATGTCTGTCTTCCCGGACGCACTCGGAATGGACGCCCTTTCGGCCCCCCGGGGCTCTGGCTCTATAATGCCCGGGGACAACAACCACCAACCCGCCCGCACAGGACACGCCATGAAGCCCGAAACGCTCGCCCTCCACCACGGCTATGCCCCCGACAACCAGCATGCCGTCGCCGTGCCCATCCACCAGACCACGTCCTTCGCCTTCGACAACGCCCAGCATGCCGCCGACCTGTTCGACCTGCAGGTGGAAGGCAACATCTACTCGCGGATCATGAACCCCACCTGCGCCGTGCTGGAACAGCGCGTCGCCGCCCTCGAGGGCGGCATCGCCGGACTGGCGGTCGCCTCGGGCATGGCGGCCATCACCTATGCGATCCAGACCCTCGCCGAGGCGGGCGACAACATCGTCTCGATCAGCGAGCTGTACGGCGGAACCTACAACCTCTTCGCCCACACCCTGCCCCGCCAGGGCATCGAGGTGCGTTTCGCCCACAAGGACGCCATCGCCGATATCGAGGCGATGATCGACGAGCGCACCAAGGCGGTGTTCTGCGAGAGCATCGGCAACCCGTCCGGCAGCATCGTGGACATCGCCGCGTTGGCCGACGTGGCACACCGCCAGGGTGTCCCGCTGATCGTCGACAACACCGTGGCGACTCCCTTCCTGTGGCGCCCCATCGAGCATGGCGCGGATATCGTCGTGCATTCCGCCACCAAGTACATCGGCGGCCACGGCACCACCGTCGGCGGCGTCATCGTCGATTCCGGCAAGTTCCCCTGGGCCGATCAGGCGCAGCGCTTTGCGCTGCTCAACGAGCCCGACGCCTCCTACCATGGCATCAGCTACACCCGTGACGTCGGCGACGCCGCCTTCATCACCCGGGCCCGCGTGGTGCCCCTGCGCAACATGGGGGCCGCCCTCTCGGCCCAGGCCGCCTGGAACCTGCTTCAGGGGCTGGAGACCCTGGGGCTGCGCATCGAGCGCGTCTGCGACAACACCCAGCGGATCGCGACCTACCTGGAAGATCACCCCCAGGTCACCTGGGTGCAGTACGCCGGACTCGACAGCCACAAGGACCATGCCCTGGCCGAGCGCTACATGGACGGCCGCGCCTCCGGCATCCTGAGCTTCGGCATCCAGGGCGGCCGCGAGGCGAGCGCGCGTTTCTACGACGCCCTGCAGCTGGTGCTGCGCCTGGTCAACATCGGCGATGCCAAGACCTGTGCGGCGATTCCGGCGGCGACGACGCATCGCCAGCTCAACGACGAGGAACTCGCCGCGGCCGGGGTCACGCCCGACATGGTGCGCCTGTCGATCGGCATCGAGCATGTCGACGACCTGATTGCCGACCTGGACCAGGCGCTGGCCGCCGCCCGGGCCTGACGCCCGTCACCGCGCGGTCGCGAGGCATCACCACGCTCACGCCGCCGGTTCGACCACCTCCTTCCCAAAAGAACGCCGGCACGACGCCGGCGTTGAGGTTCCGTTTCCCGGACGCGCCGCCAATGACTGTTCCTCCTTAGGGTTTGTGCGAAAAGTCGGCGAGCGAAGGCAAGACAAGGCAAAAATCGGCGAAAAAGCGGAGTTTACGCGTTGTAAATGAGCATTTTGAGCCGATTTTTAACGCCGTATTGCCGAGCGCAGGCAGTTTTCGTACAAAGTCTAGTGCGAGTGGCGCGGCACCTCGGCCCCCCGACAGCCCACCAGAAAGTCGAAGTCGCAGCCCTCGTCGGCCTGCAGCACGTGCTCGATGTAGAGCTGACGGTAGCCGCCGCTGGCGGCGATGGTCCGCGAGGCCTGGGTGGGGTCCGTCTCGGCCAGCCGGCGCTCGAGCTCGGCGTCGTCGACCTCGAGGTGCAACGTGCCGGCGTAGGCGTCGAGTTCGATCCAGTCGCCGTTCTCGACCGCCGCCAGCGGGCCGCCGGCGGCGGCCTCGGGAGCGACGTGCAGCACCACGGTGCCGTAGGCGGTGCCGCTCATCCGTGCATCCGAGATGCGCACCATGTCGGTGACGCCCTGCTCGAGCAGCTTGGCGGGCAGGCCCATGTTGCCGACCTCGGCCATGCCGTGATAGCCGCGCGGCCCGCAGTGCTTCATCACCAGGATGTCGTCGGCGGTGACGTCGAGGTCCGGGTCGTTGATGCGCGCCTTGTAGTCGTCGAAGTCCTCGAACACCACCGCCCGGCCGCGGTGGGTCATCAGCTCCGGCGTGGCCGCCGAGGGCTTCAATACGGCGCCCTGCGGGGCGAGGTTGCCGCGCAGGATGCACATCCCGCCGTCCTCGCGCAGCGGATCCTCGAGCGGGCGGATCACCGCGTCGTTGTACAGTGGGGCGTCCTTGACGTTGTCCCACAGCGTCTGGCCGTTGACGGTCAGGGCGTCCTTGTGCGGCAGGCGATCGGCCTCGCCGAGACGGCGGAGCACCGCGGGGAGCCCGCCGGCGTAGTAGAACTCCTCCATCAGGAAGCGCCCCGAGGGCTGCAGATCGACGATGGTTGGCGTGCCGCGGCCGATACGGTTCCAGTCATCCAGCGCCAGATCCACGCCGATGCGTCCGGCGATGGCCTTGAGGTGGATCACCGCGTTGGTCGAGCCGCCGATCGCGGCGTTGGTACGGATGGCGTTCTCGAAGGCCTCGCGCGTCAGCACCTTCGACAGCGTGAGGTCCTCGTCGACCATGTCGACGATGCGATTGCCGGAAAGATGCGCAAGCACGTAGCGCCGCGAGTCGACCGCGGGAATGGCGGCGTTGTGCGGCAGTGACACGCCCAGCGACTCGGCCATGCAGGCCATGGTCGAGGCGGTGCCCATGGTGTTGCAGGTACCGGCGGAGCGTGACATGCCGGCCTCGGCGGCCATGAAGTCGTGCATCGAGATCTGCCCCGCCTTGACCTGCTCGGAGAGCTGCCAGACCACGGTGCCCGAGCCGATGTCGCGGCCCTCGTGCTTGCCGTTCAACATCGGCCCGCCGGTGACCACGATCGTCGGGATGTCGCAGCTCGCCGCGCCCATCAGCAGCGCCGGGGTGGTCTTGTCGCAGCCCACCAGCAGCACCACGGCATCGAGCGGGTTGCCGCGGATCGCCTCCTCGACGTCCATGCTCGCCAGGTTGCGGGTGAACATCGCGGTGGGCCGCAGGTTGGACTCGCCGTTGGAGAACACCGGGAACTCCAGCGGGTAGCCGCCGGCCTCGAGCACACCCTGCTTGACGTGCTCGGCGAGCTTGCGGAAGTGGGCGTTGCAGGGCGTGAGTTCCGAGAAGGTGTTGCAGATGCCGATGATCGGCTTGCCACGGAACTCGTGGTCGGGAATGCCCTGGTTCTTCATCCAGCTGCGGTACATGAAGCCGTTCTTGTCGGCGGTGCCGAACCAGGCGGCACTGCGCAGCGGGCGCTTGTTGTCGGTCATGCGAAGACTCCCATTCGGACGACGGCGGCAACCGCCGCCTGAAGACTGTCAATGGGGCCGGCGAGGCTCGACTCGCCAGCCACCGTGAAATATCACGCTCCCCCGTATCGATACCCGTTCCGATATCGACGGTGCCCCGGCCGGTCGCGGCGAAGGCACGCGATAGGCGTGCCTGCGAACCGGGTCGCGCAGACCCTTTTCGAGCCGGCGCCAAGACACACCATACGAAAGTTCATGTTGAACATAAAAGCCATATGTTAAACATTTAGACTATCTGTTGAGATGCCGGTGGCGAAACGTGACCCATTTCCCGTTACCCGAAATCGCCCCGGCCGACCGTATCTCGCGCCGTGGTGCCTCGTGGGCACCACGATCGTGAGGGTCGCCGTGCCCCCGAGGCACGACCCCGGGGCGGGCCCGATGCCCGCCTTCCGCTCCGAAAGGGGCTATCCAATGCTCGCTGTCACAACAACAAGCGCCACATGGAGACCATGATGTTCACAATGAAACAGGCCATCGCCGCTACCGGCTCGCTGCTGCTGCTCGGTATCACCACCGCCCAGGCCGCCGAATACGACTGGAAGTTCCAGGCCTCGGAAACCGCGGGCGAACCGAGCTTCAAGATCAAGCAGAAGTGGGCCGACAAGATCGAGACCATGACCGACGGCAAGGTGCATATCGAGGTCATGCCGATCAACTCCATCGTCGGGCCCACCGAGACGCTGCAGGCCGTTTCCTCCGGCATCCTGCAGGGCCACATGACCGACCCCAGCTACTTCTCCGGGCAGAATCCGGCGTTCGGCATGATGGGCAATCTGGTGGGCGCCTGGAGTAACCCCTACGACTTCCTCGAGTACATGAAGCACGGGGGTGGTGAAGAGCTCTACAACGAGCTCGCCGAGCCCTACGGCACCCACCTGATCTCGGCGGCGACCTTCCCGCTCGAGTCGATCCCCTCGACGGTGCCGATCAAGAAGGTCGAGGACTTCAAGGGCCTGAAGATTCGTGCCCCCCAGGGCATGGTCTACAACATCTTCGAACGCGTCGGTGCTTCGCCGGTCAACCTGCCGGGCTCCGAGGTCTACACCGCGCTCGAGAAGGGCGTGATCGACGCCGCCGACTCCACGGTGCTGTCCAACAACGACGCCCAGGGCATCCACGAGTTCGCCCACTACCCGATGTATCCGGGCTTCCACTCCATGCCGATGATCGCCGTGTCGATCAACAAGGATATCTGGGACGGCCTGCCCAAGGACCTGCAGACCACGCTGGAAACGGCCTTCGACGACATGGCCTATGACCTGATCGCCCAGCTCAAGGAGCAGGACCTCGAGACCCTGCAGAAACTCAAGAAGGATCCCGACGTGCACCCCATCGACCTGTCGCCCGAGGAGCGCAAGAAGTTCCGTCAGGCCGCACAGAAGGAATGGAAGGAATGGTCCGTCAAGAATGACATGACGCAGAAGTACTACGACTCCGTTACCGGCTTCCTCAAGTCACGCGACCTGCTGTAACGCGGCGTCATTCTTCTCTTCCTTCTAACCACGGCGGCGCTTCGGCGCCGCCTGGAGGAACCATGTCCCGCAAGCTTCACAAGGAACACGATACCGCGCCGGCCGACACCGGCGAGGTACCGCCCGCCGAGCCCGAGTCGGCGCCGGACGAGGCGCGCAGCGCCTTCGACCGCGGCGTGCTGTGGTGCGCCCGCGGTGCCGCCTGGCTGGTCTTCGTCGCCA
>NZ_JBSREH010000032.1:0-53998 GCF_055145905.1 Modicisalibacter sp.
TGGCCGGCGATCTCGTCCTGGGTGCGTCCGCCCACGTAGGAGAGCCAGGCGGCGCGCGCCGCCTGGTCGAGCTTGCGTTCGTACTTGTCCATGCTGCAGAGAATCCTTCTGGCCAGTCACTTCGATCATCCGGCTGCCGATGCGGCGATACCATACACGGTGCGTGACGTCAGCGCCGCCCCGGCGCTCGCCCGCCGGGCAGCACGGCCCGGGCCGCCAGGCCGCCGAGCGAGGCCGTCTCGAGGCTCAGCGAACCGCCGTAGAGACCCATCAGGTCCTCGACGATCGCCAGGCCCAGCCCCGAGCCCGAGCGGTGCTCGTCGAGGCGGGCACCACGGGCCAGGGCCGCGCGACGCTGTTCGGCGGTCATTCCCGGGCCGTCGTCCTCGATGCACAGTACCACCGTGCCGGCCTCCTCGTGCAGGCTCAGCCGCACCCGCGAACGCGCCCAGCGCAGGGCATTGTCGAGCAGGTTGCCGACCAGCTCCTGCAGGTCCTGCGGGTCCATGCGCACCGTCAGTTCGGGATCGAGCTCGCGCTCGAGGGCGATCCCGCGACGACCGGCCAGCCGTGCCAGGCCGTCGACCACCGGGGCGACCGCCTCGCCGACCCGGACCCGGCCGGTGAGTGTCGAGCCACCCGCCGCCGAGGCTCGGGCAAGATGGTGGCGTACCGCCTCGTCGATGCGCCCCAGCTCGTCGTGCACCTGGCGGCGCTGGGCCTCGGGCAGGCGCTCGGAGACGGTCCTGAGCACGCTGACCGGGGTCTTCAGGGCATGCGCCAGGTTGCCGGCGGCACTGCGGCCGCGCTCGATCAAGCGGCGATCGCGCTCGAGCACCTCGTTCATGGCCCCGGCCAGTTCGCTGAGTTCGCCGGGCAGACGGGTATCCAGACGCTCGCCGGCGCCGGACTCGACGCGCTCGAGATCCGCATGCAGGCGCCGCAACGGCGCCAGTCCCCAGCGAATCTGCAGCGCCAGCCCGCCGAGCAGCAGCGCCCCCAGCGCCAGCAGCGACAGGCCCAGCAGCCACTCGAAGCGCGCCACCTCGGCATCGAGTTCCTCGCGGGAGACGGCCACGCTGACGTGCAGCGGGCGCGGCCAGCCCGGCAGCCGCACATCGCGCTCGATGACCCGCAGCAGTTCGCCGCGCGGCCCCCGGATATTGCGCACACTGACCCCGTCGACCGTCGTCACCGGCAGCCGCTGGTCCCACAGCGAGCGCGAGACCAGCGCGGTGTCGTGGCGGTCGGTGACCTGCCAGTACCAGCCGGAGAACACCCGCTCGAAGCGCGCATCGCCCAGCGAGCGCGTCATCGTCAGCTGGTCGTGCTGGGCATCGTAGCCAAGGTCCGCCAGCACCACCTGCAGCAGCGAGGAGAGCCGCTGATCGAAGGCGGCGGTCGCCGATTCGCGGAAGTTGTAGGCCAGCCCCAGTCCGGCCAACGGCAGCACCACCAGCACCAGCGCCAGCGCCGCGGCGAGCAGCCGCTGGCCCAGCGTCCAGCCGGCCGGACGGGTCAGCCAGGCGCGCAGGCGTGCCTTCACCCCTCGCCCTCGAGGGCCACGGCGCGATAACCCTGGCCGCGCAGCGTCTCGATGCGCCCGCTGCCCAGCTTGCGGCGCAGCCGGCTGATCTGCACGTCGATGACGTTGGAGTCGGGCTCGTGATCACGGTCGTAGACGTGTTCGGCGAGCTCGGCGCGGCTGACGATGCGCGGCGCGGCGTGCATCAGGTAGGCGAACAGCCGCGATTCCTGCGCGGTCAGCGTCACCGGCCGCCCGGCGACGCTGACGCTGGCGGAGTGGGTATCGTAGGTCAGCTCGCCGAGCGTCAGCACCGGGTGCGCATGGCCGTGGCTGCGCCGTACCAGCGCCCGCAGGCGGAACAGCACCTCGGCGGTCTCGAACGGCTTGGTGACGTAATCGTCGGCGCCGGCGGAAAAGCCCGCCGCCTTGTCCGACCAGCGCTCGCGGGCGGTGAGCACCAGCACCGGCAGGTCGATGGCATCGTCGCGCCACTGCCCCAGCCAGCGGGTACCGTCGCCGTCAGGCAGCCCCAGATCGAGTACCACGGCGTCGTAACGCTCGGTGCGTACCAGAAAGTCGGCCTCGCCGCCGGTACCGGCAATCTCCACGAGCAGGCCGGCATCTCGCAGGGCCTCGCCGAGTGCCTCGGCCAGTGCCCGGTCGTCCTCGACCAGTAGAATCTTCATGATGAGTTCAACGCCGCTTCATGGCTTCGATATCCTGTCCCCTGCTGTCGATCAGCTCGCCGGTGGCGGCGTCGAAGACGAACTCGACCACCTGGCCGCCGGGGCCGATCATCTCGATATCGTAACGGATAGCCTCGTCCTCGTGCTCGAGCTCGACCTCGAGAACCTGCCCCGCATAGCGCTGCTGCAGCCAGTCGAGCACGCCGGGCAGCGCCACCAGCCGCCCGGCGCGAACGGCATCGTGCAGGCCGTGCCAGTCGTCGCCGGTATCGGCCGGGGCCGCCGTTGCCAACATCGTGCCCAGCACGACGAGACCGGTTGTCAGGATGCGATTGCGTGCGTTCATGCGTCTACCCTGCCAGCGCCTGCCTGAACGCATCATGAATCGCCCCGGCGGATGAACCCACCATGAACGCATTCTTCAGCTCACGGCAAGGTGGCGCGGCGTAAAACGGGTCATGACGCCGACGCCCGATGGCCCGGCGAACCGGCATCCGTTGCACGACAAGGAGACTTGCCATGACACCGCTACGCCTGATGATGCTCCCCGTCGCCTTCACCGGTGGATTTTCCGGTCTGGCCCTGGCCGACGAGGGCGGCCTTTCTTCCAACAGGCTCGACGCCCTGCTCGCCCGAGGCGATCTTCAGGGCGGTATCGCCTATCGCCAGCTCGATGCCCGCCCCGGCCATCTGGCGCTGGAGGGGCGGCGCGACGACGCCTGGCAGGCCTCGACCGAGCGGCTGGTGCGCGATGGTTCGCTGACCGGCCAGGTCGACGGCATCGCCGGCTGGCAGCTGTCCGGCACCGAATTCACCCGCGCCCTCGACGCGACCCGTCACGCCGTCGTGCAACAATTGGCGTCTCTCGCTGTCGATTCCACGGGGCATGCCGAATTCGATGGCCCGACACCTTCCGTTGACGCGGCCTGACCCGCGCCTCGCCCTCCTTACCGGCTACCGGAGTGAACCATGACGGACCATCACGACACCCTCAACGCACGCAGCCGCCGCCACAATGCCGCCTGGCAGGCGGCACGCAACTGGCAGCAGCGGGCGCACCGCGCCCGCCCGTCGTCGGCCGCCGGCGGCATCCGGCTGGTCGTCACCTGGCTGCTGTTCGGCGCCCTGATGGTGCTGGGCTCTCTGCTGGGGCTGTTCCTGCTGGTGGCGGGCTGGCTGATGATGCCGCTGATTCGCCATCGCCTGAAGAAACAGGCCGAGGCCTACCGGGCCGGCCATGCCCGCGATATCGGCGGCAATACCGCCTCCCGTCATGACGCCGACAGCGGCGGGAGCCACCAGGTTCTCGAGGGTGACTACCGGGTACGGGAGCCGCGCGACTGAGCGCACACTGCGAGTGTCGCTACCGGCCCGGGCAGCGCGACGGCGCGAGGTGGCAAAAAAGGCCCGCGCAGGGGATGCGCGGGCCGAGGCACAGGGAAGCGGATGCCGTTGGAAACGCCATCCGGACGTCCGGCGTGACTTCCGGACCCGACCAATCTACGCTCGCCCTTGCCCATAGTGCCAATATATTGCTGCGATCAGAGCAATAGTTCTTTACTGTCACGAACGATGCGGGGTATCCGACGTCGCCACCGACTCGTCGGGCGTCTCCGCGGATGACGTCCCGTCCCCTGTCGCGTCCGCGTCCGGGGGATCCGGCGGCGCCATTTCCGGGTAGCGCCGCGCCAGCATCTCCCGCAGGGTCCGGACCTCCTCGTTGAGCGTCGTCACCTGCTGGTTGAGATGGCGCATCATCTCGCGGTCCGCGCGGTGCTGGCGCGATTCGCGCTCGCCCTGGTCGGCGACGAACAGCGAGCTGATGTAGGCGGCAAAACTGCCGAACAGCCCCACCCCGCAGACCATCAGCAACACCGCCACGACCCGCCCCAGCGTCGTCACCGGATAGTAGTCGCCGTAGCCTACCGTGGTCACCGTGACGATCGCCCACCACAGCGCCTCCTCGGCGGTGTCGATCGGGCTGTCGGGATTGGGGCTCTCGACCAGCAGCATGGTCAGCGCGCCGAACGCCACCAGCAGCAGCGTCGCCGTGGCCGCCGAGGCGAAGAAGCCCTTGGCGCGATTGCGGAAAAGGATCCGCCAGATCAGCTGCATCGACTTCAGCGCTCGCAGCAGCCGAATCAGCTGCACCACACGGAACGCCTTGGCCCCCATCAGCCAGCCGGCGGGGACGCTCGCCAGCAGGTCGATCCACCCCCAGCGCATGTAGTGCCACTTGTTCTTCGCCGCGCGAAAGCGCAGGCAGAAGTCGATGAAGAAGCACACGCAGACCAGCAGGTCGATGTACTGCAGCAGGCGCGAGACTTCCGGCGAAAGCGTGAAGAAGGTATCGGCGATCAGCGCGCCGAGCACGTAGAAGGACAGGACCAGGATGAACAGCTGAAACGGCGTGATGCGATCTTCCATGGGCGGCGCAAGCGACTCCGGGGCGAGTGATCGAGGGTCCGGGCATGTTCGCAGGATACCCCCGTCGCCCGCCCCTGACGACCCGCCGGCCCGGCTGCCGGCGAATCGGAAGCGCCATGCCTGCCCTCCTGGTCACTCCAGGGCTTCGTAGGGCAGCCCCACGTAGTTCTCGGCGATGGTGGTCAGCCCAGCCCGCGAGCGGGTGTAGTAGTCGAGTTCGGCCTGCTGGATGCGCCGGTTGAAATCCTCTTCCTCGGAGAAGGTGTGCAGGTTGGAGGTCATCCACCAGGAGAAGCGCTCGGCCTTCCAGATACGCCGCAGGCAGACCTCGGAGTAACGGGCGATGAGGTCGTCGCGCCCCTCGTGATACACCTTGACCAGCAGCCGGTAGAGCGTGCTGACGTCACTGGCGGCCAGATTGAGCCCCTTGGCACCGGTCGGCGGCACGATGTGCGCGGCGTCACCGACCAGGAACAGCCGGCCGTGCTGCATGGGCTCGGCGACGAAGCTGCGCAGCGGGGCGATGCTCTTCTCCAGCGAAGGCCCGGTGACCAGGTTGGCGGCGACGTCGTCGGGCAGGCGCGAGGCCAGCTCGTTCCAGAAACGCTCGTCGGACCAGTCCTCCACCTTCTCGTCGGCATCGACCTGGACGTAGTAGCGGCTGCGGGTGGCCGAACGCATGCTGCACAGCGCGAACCCGCGGTCATGGGTGGCGTAGATCAGCTCGTCCGAGACCGGCGGCGTGTCGGCCAGCAGGCCCAGCCAGCCGAACGGGTAGACCCGCTCGAAGGTCTTGAGCCGATCGGCGGGAATCGAGCGCCGCGAGATCCCGTGATAGCCGTCGCAGCCGGCCACGTAGTCGCAGTCGAGGCGCAGCGTCTCGCCGTCCTTCTCGAAGGTCACGTAGGGATGGTCGGTCTCCAGGTCGTGCGGCTGCACGTTCTCCGCCTCGTAAATGGTGGTGGCACCGACCTCCCGACGCGCCGCCATCAGGTCGCGGGTGACTTCCGTCTGGCCGTAGACCATCACCCGCTTGCCGCCGGTGAGCTCGGCCAGGTCGACGCGCACGCGACGGTTGTCGAAGGCCAGCTCGAAGCCGTCGTGGGGCAGCCCCTCGGCGTCCATGCGCTCATCGACCCCGGCCTCGCGCAGCAGGTCGACCATGCCCTGCTCCAGCACGCCGGCACGAATGCGGCTCAGCACGTACTCGCCGCTGCGCCGCTCGAGAATCACGTTGTCGATACCCCGGCGCTGCAACAACTGCCCGAGCAGCAAGCCGGACGGACCCGCCCCGATAATGGCCACCTGTGTCTTCATGATTCTGCCTCCATAGCTGCACTCGCCACGGCAAGCTCGGCCGCGGCGTCGATGAATTGCATTTTTCATCGATTCCGCATCCCGAGTAAGGCAAAATCCCTGTCCAGCCTTGGACTTTTACAAGAACCACCCCTGACTTTGGTCGGAGCTTCCACGAACGGTACGCCATGCAGAACTCGCCGGACGACCGCGTCCCCGTCTTTCAACTCTACGGCGAAACCGGCCGCTGGCCGACGCCCGACCTGCTGCACTGCGAGTCGATCGCCGCGCGCAGCCGCCTGCACGACTGGCACATCAAGCCGCACCGCCATGCCGATCTGCTGCACCTGCTGCACATCCGCCACGGCGAGGTACGCCTCACCCTCGAGGAGGACGAACGCCGCCTCGACGGCCCGCAGGTCATCATCGTGCCGCCGGTGGTGATCCACGGCTTTCGCTTCTCGACGGACACCGACGGGCACATCATCAGCCTGGCGCCGCCGCTGGCCGGCCACCTGCGCGAGCGCCTGGCAGCACTCGGCGAGGTCTTCTCGCGGGCGGCTCACTACCCACTGGCCGACCAGCCGGAGGCGAGCCCCATCGCCACGCTGATCGAGACCCTCGTCGGCGAGTATCACCGCCCGGCCCCCGGGCGCGAGCCGCTGCTGCATGCCCTGATGCAGGCACTGGCGGTACAGGTGGCCCGACGCGCGTCACGGCGGCGCACGCGGCACGCCACACTGCGTCAGGACCGGGGGCGGGCGCACCTCGAACAGTTCCTGGCACTGATCGACGACCACTACGCCGAGCAGCCCACCATCGACGACCTCGCGGCCCGGGTGGGCATCACCAGTGCGCACCTCAACACCCTGTGCCGCCGCCTGGCGGGGCGCAGCGCCCTGCAGCTGCTGCACGAACGCCTGCTGCTCGAGGCCAAGCGCCAGCTGACCTACACCAACATGACCATCGGCCAGATCGCCGACCAGCTGGGCTTTTCCGAGCCGGCCTACTTCACGCGCTTCTTCAAGCGCCTGAGCGGGCAATCGCCCAAGGCCTTCCGACAGTCGCGTTGAATGGCAAATTTGCGGATCGCCAAGGAGTGCCGCCTTGTGGCCGACCTCTTTGAGAAAACAGGACGCGGCGATATCGTTGGCTCACCCCATCCCCCGCTTTCTCGACGCATTTCCAGGAGTGACCGTTCATGATGTTGACACGCCGATCCTTCCTTGCTGCAACGTCTCTGGCAGGAGGTGCTGCATTGGTGGGCCCTTTTGCCTGGCGCCAGGCAATAGCCAACGAGCCCAGCGAGCTGAAGATTCCCGAGCTGATTGATGCTCGCAATCACGGCCAATCGATTTCACTGAAGGCGCAACCGGGGAAAACCTCGTTCTATCCTGGGCGAGAAAGCGAGACGCTTGGCTATAACGGAAGCTATCTTGGCCCGACGCTACGCGTCCATCGTGGCGATGACGTCGAGGTCGCCGTCAGCAATACCCTGGGTGAGGATACCACCGTTCATTGGCATGGCTTGCTGATTCCCGGCGAGCTGGATGGCGGCCCCCACCAGCCCATCGCGAATGGAGCTACCTGGCGGCCGGTACTGCCTATCCGTCAGCCGGCCGCAACCCTGTGGTATCACTCGCATGCCTATGGCCGCACTGCGGAGCAGGTCTATGCCGGTCTGGCCGGCCTCATGATCGTGACCGATGACGAGGAAAAGGCCTTGGGGCTTCCCTCGGAATATGGCATCGATGATATTCCCCTGGTACTTCAGGACCGGCAGTTCGAGGATGGCGTCCTTACGATTCCACAGGGCATGATGACGATGATGCATGGGCGTCAAGGCAACACCCTGGTGGTGAATGGAACGGTCAACCCATTTGCCCGAGTCCCTCGCCGGCTGGTGCGGCTGCGTCTGCTGAACGGGGCCAATGCAAGGTTCTTCAACCTGTCCTTCTCGGACGGCCGATCCTTTCACTGGGTGGCTTCCGAAGCTGGCCTGCTTGAGAACTCCGTCGAGTTGCGCTCACTACACCTGGCACCAGGCGAGCGGGCTGAAATCCTGGTCGACTTCTCCGATGGGCGTCCTACGACTCTGGAGACAGGACAGAACAGCAGTACCTCCATGATGAGGTCACGCAGCGCCGGCGCCGAAAAAGAGGCCGTTGTCAGATTCGAACCCCAGGGCGCTGAAGCCTCCCCCATCCAGATTCCAGAACAGCTCTCGAGCCATGCACACCTCGAGGCCTCCCAGGCCATCCGGCGGCGCCACTTCGAAATGACCATGGACATGAGACAAATGATGAGCGGCAGATCGGGAAGTTTCGGCATCAATGGGCGCTCTTTCGACAGGGGACGGATCGATCAGCGCATCGGCCTCGGCGATGTAGAAATCTGGGAAGTCTCATCAGCGATGATGGTGCACCCGTTCCACATTCATGGCGTGCACTTTACCGTTCTGAGCCGAAACGGCTCGCTTCCGGATGTTCGAGACCAGGGCCTCAGGGACACCATCGTGGTTCAGGAACCCGTCGAACTGCTCGTGAAATTTACACAGCCGGCGGAAACCCTCCCCTTCATGTATCACTGCCATATCCTTGAGCACGAGGATAACGGGATGATGGGGCAGTTCTCCGTAAGCTGAAGCTGCTCGAGGCCGGCCGTTCAAGACTGGTCGGCCCATGGATCACGGCAGATACAGCACCGCCGCCCCACTCCTGAGGCGGGGCGGCGGTTCGACAATCACGCGAGGGCAATCAGTGGCGCTTGAGATGCTCGGCGTGATAGCGCAGGTGATCGTCGATGAAGGTGGCGATGAAGAAGTAGCTGTGGTCGTAGCCCGGATGGCGGCGCAGGGTCAGCGGGTGGTCGTGCTTCTCGCACACCGCCTCGAGCCGCTCGGGACGGAGCTGTTCCTCGAGGAAGCCGTCGGCCTCGCCCTGATCGATGAACAGCTTCTGGCGCGAGACACCCTTGGCGACCAGCTCGCAGGCATCGTACTGGGTCCACAGGCCGTGATCGTCGCCCAGGTAGTTGGCGAATGCCTTCTGCCCCCAGGGCACCACGCTGGGATTGACGATCGGCGCGAAGGCCGACACCGAGGCGAAACGGCCCGGCTGGCGCAGCGCCAGCACCAGCGCACCGTGGCCGCCCATCGAATGGCCGCTGATCGACTCGCGGCCGTTGACCGGGAAGTGCTGGCGCACCACCGACGGCAACTCGTCGTTGACGTAGTCGTACATCCGGTAGTGCCGTGACCACGGCTCGCTCTTGGCGTTGACGTAGAAACCGGCGCCGGAACCGAAGTCGTAGCTGTCGTGCTCACCCGGCAGGTCGAGCCCGCGCGGGCTGGTGTCGGGGCAGACGATCGCCAGCCCCAGCTCGGCGGCGAGCCGCTGGGCACCGGCCTTCTGCATGAAGTTCTCGTCGGTGCAGGTCAGCCCCGACAGCCACCACAGCAGCGGCACCTTGCCTTCTTCCGCCTGCGGCGGCAGGTAGATGGCGAAGACCATCTCGCAATCGAGCGAGCGGGCGTGGTGCTTGTAACGCTTGAGCCAGCCGCCGAAGGACTTGGTGGCGGAAACCAGCTCCAGCGATTCGGACATGGTCATGCGCTCTCCTCGTGTCGTGGGCGGCGGACGCCGGCTGCGTCCGCCGAACGGGCTCAGTAATGCAGGACGGTACGGATGCTCTTGCCCGCGTGCAGCAGCTCGAAGGCCTCGTTGATCTGCTCGAACGGCATGTCATGGGTGACGAACTCGTCGATCTTGAGCTTGCCGTGCATGTAGTCCTCGACGTAGCCCGGCAGCTGCGAGCGGCCCTTGACGCCGCCGAAGGCGGAACCCTTCCAGACGCGCCCGGTGACCAGCTGGAAGGGGCGCGTGGAGATCTCCTCGCCGGCCCCGGCGACGCCGATGATGATCGACTCGCCCCAGCCCTTGTGGCAGCACTCCAGGGCCGAGCGCATGACGTTGACGTTGCCGATGCACTCGAAGGAGTAGTCGACGCCGCCGTCGGTCAGGTCGACGATTACCTGCTGAATGGGATCGCCGTAGTCCTTGGGGTTGACGAAGTCGGTGGCGCCGAACTGACGGGCCAGCTCGAACTTGTCCGGGTTGACGTCGATGGCGATGATCCGCGAGGCCTTGGCCATCACCGCCCCCTGAATGACCGCCAGGCCGATCGCGCCCAGGCCGAACACCGCGACGGTAGAGCCCGGCTCGACATTGGCGGTGTTGAGGACCGCGCCGATGCCGGTGGTCACGCCGCAGCCCAGCAGGCAGATCTTGTCGAGCGGCGCCTCCCGGGACACCTTGGCCAGCGACACTTCGGGCAGCACGGTGTACTCGGAGAACGTCGAGCAGCCCATGTAATGATGGATCGGCTTGCCGTCCAGCGAGAAGCGGGTGGTACCGTCGGGCATCAGCCCCTGCCCTTGGGTAGCGCGCACCGCGCTGCACAGGTTGGTCTTGCCGGACAGGCAGAACTTGCACTTGCCGCATTCGGCGGTATACAGCGGGATCACGTGATCGCCCGGCTGCAGGCTGGTCACGCCCTCGCCGACCTCCTGCACGACGCCGGCACCCTCGTGGCCGAGAATCGAGGGAAACAGGCCTTCCGGGTCCTTGCCGGACAGGGTGTAGGCATCGGTGTGGCAGACGCTGGTCGCGGCCATCTGCACCAGCACTTCACCGGCCTTGGGGCCCTCGACGTCGATCTCGGCGAGCTCCAGCGGCTTGCCCGCTTCCCAGGCGATCGCGGCGCGTGATTTCATCGAACCCTCTCCTTCTCGAGTGGTGGACATCCGGGCTCGGGCCCGGACGTGGCATCATGGACCTTGGGACTCCCAGTCTAGGCACTGCCGGACGCCCGATAAACGCCGTCACCGTCACAAGATTATTGCCAGGGAGCAACAATGCAGCGCTGGGATCGCATCGAAGCCTTCGTCGAGGTGGTTCGCCAGGGCAGTTTTTCCGCGGCCGCCCGCCACCTCAAGGTCTCCAGCTCCCACGTCAGCCGCCTGGTGGCGCAGCTGGAGAGCAGCCTGGACACCCAGCTGCTCTACCGCACCACGCGGCGACTCAGCCTCACCGACGCCGGCACCCTCTACTACGATCGCTGCCGCCACCTGCTCGACGGCTTCCGCGAGGCGGAAACCGCGCTCAACGACTTCCAGGCCCGGCCGCGCGGCACCCTGCGACTGACCAGCGCCACCACCTTCGGCGAGCGCTACATCGCGCCGCTGGTCAACGACTTCCAGCGCCTGCACCCGCAGCTCGAGGTGCAAATGCACTTCACCAACCGCCAGGTGGACCTGATCGACGAGGGCTACGACGTGGCGGTCCGGCTGGGCATCCTCAAGGACTCGAGCCTGATCGCCCGGCGGCTCGGCGAGCGCCGCGAATATGTGGTCGGCTCCCGCGACTACTTCGAGCGCATGCCGCGACCGCACAGCCTGGCCGAGCTGGCCAGCCACAACTGCCTGCTCGGCTCCCGCGACAGCTGGCTGTTCAGCGTCGACGGGGCGCGCCGCGAGGTGCGGGTCAGCGGCCGCTGGCAGGCCAACTCCGGCCCGGCGCTGCTGGATGCCGCTCTCAAGGGGCTGGGGCTGGCGCAACTGCCGGAGTATTACGTCGCCCCTCACCTGCGCAGCGGCGAGCTGATCTCGGTGCTCGACCGCCACCAGTTCACCGACACGGCGGTGTGGGCGGTCTACCCGCGCCACCGGCACCTGTCCGCCAAGGTGCGCCAGTTCGTCGACTTCCTGGTGGAGCGGCTGGCCGCCGACTGACCCACCGGGCCGGTCATTGTCAGGTCTTGAGCGCCGCCGCGCCGTTGGACGGACGCATGGCGGCGGCATCCTCCTCGAGGAAGATCGGTCGCACGCTGTCGTTGAGATAGCAGGCATCGAATTCGGCGACATTCGCCAGTGCCTCGGGGTCGGGCAACGTCACCTTGTGGCGCTCGCGCAGCACCAGCTCTTCCTCGCGGAAGGCCGAGAAGGTACGACTGACATGCACGGCGCTCAGGCCCAGGGTGTCGGCCAGCTGCTCCTGGGACAGCGGCAGACGGAAGCGGCCATCGGTGGCGGCGCCGGTCTGGTCGAGACGCACGTACATCTCGTAGAGGAAATGCGCCAGCTTCTGGTGGGCGGTGCGACGCGCCAGGTTCACCAACCGTTCGGTGAGCAGCGCCTGCTGGCGGCTCGAGATCGAGAACAGCACGGCGGTCAGGGTGGTCGACTGGCGAAAAATGTCGAGCAACCGGCGGTGCGGGAAGTGGCAGACGACCCCGTCGTCGATCATCGCGACCCCGGCCAGGCGCTGGGAAAAGGCGAATTCGCGCAGGCCGATGATGTCGCCGGGCAAAAAGACCTCGAGGATCTGGCGGCTACCGTCCCCGAGGTTGCGATAGGAATACGCCCAGCCGCGGCTGACGGTGCAGAACTCGGTGGCCTGTTCGTTCTCCTGCCACAGCACCTCGCCCGCCCTGACGTCCCGCGGGCTTTCCTCGAGTTCATGAAGCAGCGCCTTGTCCTGCTCCGAGAGCCGGCAGTAGTGGCTGAAATGGCGAATGATACAACTGTCGTGATTAGTCACGGTGTTACGCTCTCCCGTTATCCAGCGTATCGCGGCATGTTCTTCTTGGCGGGCCGGTGCGAGTCGCCCGGCCCGTGCCGTCAGACAGCGCGCCACATGGTGGCCCGTCACACCCCGGATCGCCGATAACTCAGGTTATCGTCACCCGAGCGCGATCACGGCAGGGAGAGAGGGCCCGGCAGCCAGTCATTTCTTACTAGCAGCCGAAGCCCGGGATACGCAAGCGTCGACCAATGGCGACGCTTGCGGCCATTCAGCACTCGATGGCATTGACGGCAAGGCCGCCGCGGGAGGTTTCCTTGTACTTGTCCTGCATGTCGGCGCCGGTATCGCGCATGGTGCGAATCGCCTTGTCGAGCGAGATGAAGTGCTCGCCGTCACCGCGCAGCGCCATCTGGGCGGCGTTGATCGCCTTCACCGAGGCGATGGCGTTGCGCTCGATGCAGGGCACCTGCACCAGGCCACCGACGGGATCGCAGGTCAGCCCCAGGTTATGCTCGAGGCCGATCTCGGCGGCGTTCTCGACCTGGGCGGGCGTGGCCCCCATCACCTCGGCGAGACCGGCGGCGGCCATCGCGCAGGCCGAGCCGACCTCGCCCTGGCAGCCCACCTCGGCACCGGAGATCGAGGCGTTCTTCTTGCACAGGATGCCCACCGCGCCGGCGGCCAGCATGAAGTCCACCACATCGCGCTCGCTGGCCCCGGGCTGGAACTTCATGTAGTAGTGCAGCACGGCCGGAATGATACCTGCCGCGCCGTTGGTAGGCGCGGTGACCATGCGCCCGCCGGCGGCGTTCTCTTCATTGACGGCCAGGGCGAAGACGTTGACCCAGTCCATCGCCGAGAAGGTCGAGGCGATCAGGCAGGGGTTGTCCTCGGCGGCCAGCAGCCGCTCGTGCAGACGCTTGGCGCGACGCTTGACGTTGAGCCCGCCGGGCAGCACGCCCTCGTGGCTCAGGCCGTTGTCGACGCACTCCTGCATCGCCTCCCAGATCGCCCACAGCCCGCCGCGGATCTCGGCCTCGTCGCGCCAGGCGGTCTCGTTGGCCAGCATCAGCTCGCTGATGCGCAGGCCGTGCAGGCGGCACAGGGCCAGCAGCTCGCCGGCGCTGTTGAAGTCGTAGGGCAGCGGCGTGGTATCGACATCCAGCTGCCCCTCGCTGGCCTGCTGCTCGTCGATGACGAAGCCACCGCCCACCGAATAGTAGGTGTTCTGGTACAGCTCGTCGCTGTGGCCATGGGCGATCAGGCGCATGGCATTGGGGTGGTGCGGCAGGTTCTCGTCGTGCAGCTGCATGTCCCGCGCCCACAGAAAGGCGATGGCCAGCCGGCCGTCGAGCATCAGGGTCTGCGCCTCGAGCAGCTCCTCGATGCAGGGCGTGATGATCGTCGGATCGATGCGGTCGGGACGCTCGCCCATCAACCCCATGATCACGGCGCGGTCGGTGCCGTGGCCGATGCCGGTCGCCGACAGCGACCCGAACAGCTGCACCTCGATGCGCGCGACACGCTCGAGCAGGTCCCGGGCGCGCAGCGACTCGACGAAGTCATGGGCAGCCTGCATCGGCCCCACGGTGTGCGAACTCGACGGCCCGACGCCGATCTTGAACAGGTCGAATACACTGATGGCCACGTTGCCTCCCTTGTCGTCGCGACAGTCGGATGAATCAGATTGGCTAAACCCGGCGCCAAAGCACCGCCATTGACTCTAGGTTGCGCGGCGTTTATACGGAGGACAACGGAGAATTCCTGGCCACCCCTTTAGAAACACTAAATCATGAGCCGTACCCTCAACGCCCAGACCCACGCCTGGCTGAAGGTCTTCGCGGTCAGCGCCCGCCACCTGTCCTTCACCCGCGCCGCCGAGGAGCTGCACGTCACCACCGGCGCGGTCAGCCAGCAGATCAAGCAGCTCGAGGAGCGCCTGGGCTTCAAGCTGTTTCGCCGCCTGCCGCGGCGTCTCGAGCTCACCGATGAAGGCCGGCGCCTGGCCGGCGTGGTGGACGACGCCTACCAGGCGGTGGGTCAGGAGGTGCGCCGCCTGCGCTCGGGGCTGATGAGCGGCGTGCTGCGCCTGCGCTGCGTGCCGTCCTTCCTGACCAAGTGGCTGATGCCGCGCCTGCCACGGCTGCAGGCGCGCTTTCCCGACATCGAGATGCACGTCAGCGCCGAGGACAGCAACCTGTCGCTGCGCGACGGCGACTTCGACCTGGCCATCGACCTCAACGACGGCCACTACCCGGGGCTGGCCATCACCCCGCTGATGGACGAGGTGATCTTTCCGGTCTGCGCACCGGGGCTGATGCGCGGCCGCCCGCCGCTGCGCCGCGCCGAGGATCTCGCCTGGTACCCGCTGCTGCACGACGTGACCGCCTGGCGCGGCAGCCACGACTACGCCGAGTGGGAGCACTACCTCACCGCGATCGCCGCGCCGCACATCAACGTGCGCCGCGGCTACACCTTCAACCGCAACCAGCTGACCATGGAAGCCGCCATCAGCGGCATGGGCGTGGCCATCGCCCGACGCACGCTGATCACCACCGAGCTCAAGACCGGGGCGCTGATCGCGCCCTTCCCGGAGCAGGTGGCCACCGACAAGCGCTACGGCATCGTGCATGCCCCCGGGGCGCTGGACGACCGTCGCCTGCGCGCCGTGCACGACTGGCTGGTCGAGGAGGCCCGGCGCCACCAGGACGCCACCGGCCGCCCATGAAAGACGCCCGCGAGACAGGCTCGCGGGCGTCGGGGGTGGCGTCGGCGGCATGCGCCGCGGGCGTCACTCGTCGAGGAAGGAGCGCAGCGGCTCCGAGCGCGACGGATGGCGCAGCTTGCGCAGTGCCTTGGCCTCGATCTGGCGAATGCGCTCGCGGGTGACATCGAACTGCTTGCCGACCTCCTCGAGGGTGTGATCGGTGTTCATGTCGATGCCGAAGCGCATGCGCAGCACCTTGGCCTCGCGCGCGGTGAGCCCGCCCAGCACGTTGCGGGTGGCCTCGATCAGCCCCTCGCCGGTGGCCGAGTCGATGGGCAGCAGCATGGTGCCGTCCTCGATGAAATCGCCCAGGTGCGAGTCGTCGTCGTCGCCGATCGGCGTCTCCATGGAGATCGGCTCCTTGGCGATCTTGAGCACCTTGCGCACCTTGTCTTCCGGCATCTCGAGGCGCTCGCCGAGCTCTTCCGGGGTCGGCTCGCGGCCCATCTCCTGGAGCATCTGCCGCGAGACGCGGTTGAGCTTGTTGATGGTCTCGATCATGTGCACCGGGATGCGGATGGTGCGCGCCTGGTCGGCGATCGAGCGGGTGATCGCCTGACGAATCCACCAGGTGGCGTAGGTGGAGAACTTGTAGCCGCGGCGGTATTCGAACTTGTCCACCGCCTTCATCAGGCCGATGTTGCCCTCCTGGATCAGGTCCAGGAACTGCAGGCCGCGGTTGGTGTACTTCTTGGCGATCGAGATCACCAGGCGCAGGTTGGCCTCGACCATCTCCTTCTTGGCGCGGCGCGCCTTGGCCTCGCCGATGGAGAGCCGGCGATTGACCTCCTTGATCTCGCTGACCGGCAGCTGGATCAGCTCCTCCTCGAAGGCGATCTTGCGCTGGGCGCGCTGCACGTCGCCGCGGAACGGCCCCAGCTTGTCGGCGTAGCGCGGGTTGTCCGCCAGGAAGGCGTCGAACCACTCGAGCCGCGACTCGTTGCCCGGGAAGGACTTGATGAAGGTCTTGCGCGGCACCTTGCCCTTCTTGACGAAGAGCTGCAGGACCACCTTTTCCTGCTCGCGGACCTGCTCGACGCTGATCCGCACCTGGCCGACCAGCCGCTCGAAGTGCTTGGGCACCAGCTTGATCGGCGAGAACAGCTCGGCCAGGCGCGCCTGTTCGGCATTCGCCTCGGCCGAACCGAGACCGTGCTTGTCGATGGCCGCCTTGGCCCGTTCGTTCTGCTCGCGGATCTGCTCGAAGCGCGCCCGCGCCTCTTCCGGGTCCGGGCCGCCCTCGTTGCTGCTGGAATCGTCCTCGTCGTCGGCGTCGTCCGCATCGCCGTCCTCGTCGCCCTCGCCGTCGTCGAGGTCGGCCACCGGCTCCTCCTCGGGAACCTCCGCCTCGGCGACCCCCGGGATGCCCTCGTCGGGATCGATGAAGCCGGAGAACAGGTCGGACAGACGGCCCGGCGCTTCCTCGTCCTGGGTCGCATCGTAGGCCTCGAGAATCGAGTCCACCGCGCCCGGCAGATAGGCGAGCGAGGACATCACCTCGCGGGTGCCTTCCTCGATGCGCTTGGCGATCTCGATCTCGCCTTCGCGGGTCAGCAGTTCGACGGTACCCATCTCGCGCATGTACATGCGCACCGGGTCGGTGGTGCGGCCGACATCGCTCTCCACCGCCGCCAGCGCGGCCACCGCCTCCTCGGCGGCGGACTCGTCGGTGGAGTGGTCCGCCATCATCAAGGTGTCTTCATCAGGGGCTTCCTCAACGACATTGATGCCCATGTCGTTGATCATGCCGATGATGTCTTCCACTTGGTCCGGGTCGGCGATATCCTCGGGGAGGTGGTCGTTGACCTCGGCATAGGTCAGGAAGCCCTGCTCCTTGCCGCGCGCGATCAACTCCTTCAGACGTGACTGCTGCGTATTTCCAGCCATAGAAACCCTATATCGACGAAGAAGAATGGAGCACCTGAACGAAAAGGCGGTGAAAATCGAGTAAGCCCGCTAGTATAGCGGAATAGCGCCTTGCCCCGCCACTTTTTCTATTTGCGCCGCAATTCAGGTGTGTTAGTTTGTCCGGTTACGTTGCCGTTTGCTTTCCTCTTAGATGGGGGAGCCGGGCAATAATTCAACCCCCGCCCGCGCGACTGTCGCGTTCGCGGCGCCGCTCACCGATTGAGCGACATCAGCAGCTCCATGAGCCGCTGCTTCTCTTCCCGTGACAACCGCTCACCGCCCCGCTCCTTGGCCAGCAGTGCCGCATACTCGCTTTCCGGCGTCTGCCGCGAGCGTCGACGCTGAAAGTGCGCGACCAGCCCCTCGAGCTCGGTGGCGCGGGCGTCGCGCGGAATCAACAGCTCACGGCGCGCCAGCGCTTCCAGCCGCTGACCCTCCTGCGTGCCGTGGAAATGCGCCAGCAGCACCTGGGGGCTGCGATAGCGCCCGGCCCGAAGCAGCTCGATCACGTCCCGGCACAGCACCACGTCACCTTCATCGTCGGCGCACCAATCGAGATCGTCCGGCAGATGCTCGACCAGCGCCGGCTCATGCACCAGCAGCTGCAGCACCCGATCGATCATCGACAGCGCCCCGGCCAGCCGAGGTGCCGGCCGGGGCATCGCCGCCCCGGGCTCCGCCGCAGCTTCGGGGGGCTCGTCCACCACTGCCTCGGCAGCGGGCGCCGGCGCATCCGCCATCAGCGCCGTGAAACGCGCCTGATCGATACCGGTACGCTTCGACAGCTCACCGAGCAGCAGCGACTTCAGCACGCCCTCCGGAAGACGCTTCAACGCCGCCAGCACCGTGCTGGCGAAACGCTCGCGCTCCTCGATGTGCTGCAGGTCGCGCCCCTCGGCCGCCTGCTCGAACAGAAACTCCGACAGCGGCATGGCACAGGTAATGCGGTCGCGGAACGCCTGCGCCCCCTCGCGTCGCACCAGGCTGTCGGGGTCCTCGCCGTCGGGCAGGAACAGGAAGCGCACCTGGCGCCCGTCGATCATCTGCGGCAGCACCGCCTCCAGCGCACGCCGTGCGGCCTGACGACCGGCGTTATCGCCGTCGAAGCAGAACACCACCTCGCCGACCAGCCGGAACAGCCGCTGCACATGCTCCTCGGTGACCGAGGTACCGAGCGTGGCGCAGGCATTGCGAATATCGAACTGCGCCAGCGCCACCACATCCATGTAGCCTTCCACCACCAGCAGCCGCTCGAGCCGGCGATTGGCCTGGCGCGCCTCGTGAAGACCGTAGAGTTCGCGCCCCTTGTGGAAGACCGGCGTTTCCGGCGAGTTGAGGTACTTGGGCTTGGCATCGCCCAGCACGCGCCCGCCGAATCCCAGGGTGCGCCCCTTCCAGTCGCGGATCGGGAACATCACCCGGTCGCGGAAGCGATCATAGACGCGCCCGCTGTCCTCGCGCTGCACGAGCAGTCCGTACTCGACCTGCACGGCGTCATTGATGCCCTGGTCGTGAAGATGGCGCCGCAGCGCCTCCCAGCCGTCGGGGGCATAGCCGATCGCGAAATCGCGCAGCACCTCGGACGAGAGCCCGCGGCGTTCAAGATACTCGCGCCCGGCACGCCCCTCGCTCATGGCCAACCGTTCGCGGAAGAAGCGCGTCGCCAGCTCCAGCAGATTGACCCCTTCGCGACGCTGACGTTCCCGAGCCTGGGCACGCGGATCATCCTGCCCCTCGCGTGGTACCTCCAGCCCCAGACGCGAGGCCAGCTGCTCGACCGCCTCGGGAAAGCGCAGGTTGTCGTATTCCATCAGAAAGCGTAGCGCATTGCCGTGTGCGCCACAGCCGAAGCAATGGTAGAACTGCTTGTCCTGACTGACGGTGAACGAGGGCGACTTTTCCTGATGGAAGGGGCAGAGCCCGGCGTGATTGCGCCCTGCCTTCTTCAGCTGGACACGTTCACCGACCACATCGACGATATCGACGCGTGCCAGCAGGTCATCGAGAAAGCGCTGAGGAATGGGTCCGGCCATGCACGCACTCTCGAAAGCAGCCAATGCCGACAGGCTCCGCCCAGGGCGGCCGGCCCGTCTCGCACAAAAACAAACGGCCACCGAGTGGCGGCCGCTTGGCGTCCCTCTGAGGCAGAAGCTGCCTCAAGTACGGATCAATACAACCGTTCGAAGCGCTTGCGCTCACGCTGCAGCTTCTTGGCGTGACGCTTCACGGCCGCTGCTGCCTTGCGCTTGCGAACCGCGGTCGGCTTCTCGTAGCTCTCGCGACGACGCACTTCGGACAGAACGCCGGCTTTTTCGCAGGAACGCTTGAAGCGACGCAGAGCGACGTCGAACGGCTCGTTATCACGTACTTTGACAGAAGGCATTAAGCACTCACCTACCTTGGAATCATGAGTTCGGTTTGAACGCACGCCCCATGATCTGACGCATACCGTGGCAATGCATGCCAGGCACTAAGCTGGCACAACCGGCTATCGTCGGGAATCGGGCGCACGACCCAGTCTTGCAGAGTCGGATATTCTAGTGACGAACCACCAGCTTTGCAAACGTCGCCGCTCGCGCCCCAGAGCAATCGCAGTTGGCTTCGACGAGGGCGCCGGGGGCAGGTTGGAGAGGAGGTCCGATGCCAAGGATGGCATCGGTAGCGCCCAGGGAAGGGTTTACAGCGCCTCCTCGCAGGCCTGCCGTCGGCTCAGCCCAAGCCATGTTTCAGCTATCTGCAATAGCCTTGGCTCGCGCCCTGCCGGGGGATCGCCGAACGGGTTAGAATGGCCCTTTCACCGATCGACGAGCCGAACCATGCGCGTACTGGGGATCGAAACCTCCTGCGACGAAACCGGTGTCGCCCTCTACGACACCAAGAACGGCCTGCTGGCCGACGCCCTCTACAGCCAGATCGCGATGCACGCCGACTTCGGCGGTGTCGTGCCGGAACTCGCCTCCCGCGATCACACGCGCAAGCTGCTGCCGCTGATCCAGCAGGTGCTCGACGACGCCCACCTGACCCGCGGCGACCTCGACGGCATCGCCTATACCGCCGGCCCCGGGTTGGTCGGCGCACTGATGGTCGGCGCCGCCACCGCCCACGGCCTGGCCCGCGCCCTGGGCCGCCCGGTGCTCGGCGTGCACCACATGGAAGGCCACCTGCTGGCACCGATGCTCGAGGCCGACCCGCCCGCCTTTCCCTTCGTCGCCCTGCTGGTCTCCGGCGGCCACACGCAACTGGTGGCGGTGAACGGCCTCGGCGACTACCGGCTGCTCGGCGAGTCAGTCGACGACGCCGCCGGCGAGGCCTTCGACAAGGCCGCCAAGATGCTCGACCTGCCCTACCCCGGCGGCCCGCAGGTGGCGAAGCTGGCCGAATCCGGCGACCCCGCGCGCTTTCGCTTTCCGCGACCGATGACCGACCGCCCCGGGCTCGACTTCAGCTTCTCGGGACTCAAGACCCACACCCTGACCACCGCCCGCGCCCTGCGCGACGCCGGCGAGCTCGACGACCAGGGGCGCGCCGACATCGCCCGGGCCTTCGAGGATGCGGTGGTCGACACCCTGGTGATCAAGTGCCGCCGCGCGCTCGACGAGACGGGGCTGAAGCGGCTGGTGGTGGCCGGCGGGGTGAGCGCCAATGTGCGCCTGCGCGAACGGCTCGACGCCGAGCTGCGCAAGCGCAACGCCCGCGCCTACTATCCCCGGGGCCGCTTCTGCACCGACAACGGCGCGATGATCGCCTACGTGGGCGCCCAGCGCCTACTGGCCGGCGAGCGTGACGGCGAGGCCATGCGGGCCGTGCCGCGCTGGCCGCTGACCGAGTTGACCGCCCCGGCCATTGCGTCCTGAAACGACAGGCGATGATCGCGCTCTCCATAACTCCAGCGCCCAGCGCCTGCTGGCCGGCGAGCGTGACGGCGAGGCCATGCGGGCCGTGCCGCGCTGGCCGCTGGCCGAGCTGACGCCGCCCCGCGGCGGGCGCTGAGCCTCTCTCAGCGCCCGCCCAGATCGGGGCCATTACGCCCCAGGCGGCGAATGTTCCAGGCATGGCGCAGCCATACCAGCGCCGCCAGCACACCGATCACGCCGGCATACTCGGGCGCCAGCCACAGCCCGAGCAGCGGCGCAGCCAGGGCGCTGGTCAGCGACGCCACGGCCGCAGTGCGCACACGCCAGGCCAGCAGCGCCCAGAGCGTCGCACAGCTCAGCGCCACCCAGGGGGCCAGCACCAGCAGCACGCCGAAGGCACTGGCCACGGCCTTGCCGCCGCGAAAGCCGTACCATAGCGGATAGCTGTGCCCCAGCAGCACCCCGAAGCCGACCACGCCCTGCGCCCAGGGCGGCAGCTCGGCGGCCCGGGCCAGCCACAGCACCGGCATGCCCTTGGCGGCGTCGACGGACAGCGTCGCCAGGGCGAGCCGCGCGCCGTGCAGGCGCAGCACGTTGGAGAAGCCGGGGTTGCCCGAGCCCGAGACACGGGGGTCCGCGACACCGGCCAGCCGGCAGACCCACACCGCGCCCAGCAGGGTGCCGCAGACATAGCCCAGCCCGGCGAGAACGACGAGGGCGAGAACGAAATCATCAGGCATGGCGGCAATCCGGAACACGGTGGCACCCCGAGATTCTGCCATGCCGATTCGGTACAATCGACGCTTTACCCATCAGCGGGAGAACGACGTGGATCGCGTGCTGATCGAAGGGCTGACGGTGGAGACGGTGATCGGCGTCTACGACTGGGAGCGCACCATCCGCCAGCGCCTCGAACTCGACCTGGAGCTGGCCACCGACATCCGCCCCGCCGCGGCGGACGACGACCTGACCCACACCCTCGACTACGCCGCCATCTGCGAGGCCATCGCCCGCTTCGCCGAGGCGAGTCATTTCGGTCTGGTCGAGACCTTCGCCGAGCGCCTCGCCGCGCACCTGCGCGAGGCCTTCGGCATCACCGGGCTGCGCCTTACCGTGCGCAAGCCCGGCGCCGTCGCCGCCGCCCGTGCGGTGGGGGTGAGCATCGAGCGGGGCGCCCTCTGATGGCGCGCGTGGTGGTCAGCATCGGCAGCAACATCGAGCGCGAGCACCATGTGCGCCGTTGCCTGGACGCGCTGGACGCCGATTTCACCGGCCTGCGCCTCTCGCGCGTGTTCGAGAGCGAGCCGGTCGGGTTCGAGGATGGGCGCAACTTCTACAACCTGGTCGCGGCCTTCGACAGCGAGGCCACGGTGGGCGAGCTGCAGGCCTGGTGCAAGCGCCTGGAGTTCGCCCACGGCCGCCGCCCGGATAGCCCCAAGTACAGCGCCCGGCGTCTCGATGTCGACCTGCTCACGGTGGGCGAGCTGACCGGGTGCATCGACGGCGTCGACCTGCCCCGCGACGAGATCCTGACCAGCGCCTTCGTGCTGCAGCCGCTCGCCGAGCTGCTGCCGGAGGCGCGCCACCCGACCCGTGGCGAGCGCTACACCGACCTCTGGGCCCGCTTCGACGCCGACGACCAGCCATTGTGGCCGGTCGCCTTCACCTGGCGCGGCCGGGCCATTTCATCGCCCGACACGGCGCCCACCTCCGGGCGGTGATGCCAACGACTCGGTTCACGCCGCGTCCAGCGCCGCGGCGATCGCCGCCTGCCGCCGCCGTGCGAGCTCCGCGCCCAGGGCCCCACCCTTGAAACCCTCGTCGAGCAGGACCCGCGGCGATACCGCCGCCGCGGCCCGCCAGGCTCGCGAGACGGGCTCGGCCAACGCAGGGTGTTCGCGCTCGAGCAGGGCCAGCAGCGGCGCTACACGTTCGCTGCGCCGCCAGGCATCGATGCCGTCGAACCAGGCGCGAAGCCGCTCGGCAGTCAGCACCTGCAGTGTCGACGCCTCCCGCCATAGTCGCCGGGTCAGCGCCACCTGACGGGACAGGTTCGTATAGACATTGGGCACCTTGAGCCGTGCCTGCAGCGTCTCCCGTGCCGGGTCGTCGAGATGCTCGCAGAGCCGTGCCCAGCGCCACTGGGCCGGCGTGCCGACCTCGGTTCCCGGCAGACGCTCGAGTCGCGCCAGCGCCGCCTCGAGCGCGGCCCGGTCGGCGGCCAGTTCGGGCATCAGCATGGCGAGCGCACCGCAGTCCATCAGGCAGGCGAAATAGGCCGCCGCGTCCTGCTCACCCAGTGCCTTCTCGGTTTCGACCCACACCCGTTCGGCGACCAGGTGGGCAAGCTCGCCGCTCTCGGCCAGCCGGCGCATCAGTATCAGCGTGTCGTCGGCGACGCGAAAGCCCAGCGAACGATAGCGGGCCAGGAACCGCGCCGTGCGCAGCACCCGCAGCGGGTCCTCGACGAAGGCCGGGGAGACATGGCGCAACAACCGTGCCTCGAGGTCGACGCGGCCGTGGAAGGGATCGACCAGCTCACCCTCGGGTGACTCGGCCATGGCATTGATGGTCAGATCGCGTCGCTCGAGGTCCTCCTCGAGCGTCACCGACGGGTCGGCATGCACCACGAAGCCGGTATAGCCATGGCCCTGCTTGCGCTCGGTACGGGCCAGGGCGTATTCCTCGTGGGTCTCGGGGTGCAGGAACACCGGAAAGTCGCGCCCCACCGGCTTGAAGCCGCGCCGGATCATGGCGTCCGGCGTGGCGCCGACCACCACCCAGTCCTGATCGACCACCGGCCGGCCGAGCAGTGCATCACGCACCGCGCCGCCCACCCGGTAGACCGCGAGCCCGACGAGACGTGGGTCGCGGGTCATCGCTCGACCCGCTGCGGGTGGCGGTGCTCCCAATCGGTGAAGCCGCCGTCCAGGCTGTAGACGCGCTCGAAGCCCTGCCCGGCCAGCCAGCTTGCGGCCTGCTGGCTGGAGTGGCCGTGGTAGCAGACCACCACCAGGGTCGCGTCACGCGGCGTGGCGTCGATCAGCTCGCCGACGGTGGCGTTGTCGACGTGGCGGCTGCCGGGGATGTGCCCGCGCGAGAAGCTCAGCGGGTCGCGGATGTCGACCAGGGTCACGGCGGTGCCGTCATCCAGCCAGCGAGTCAGAGTGGCGTGATCGAGGTGTTCGAAGGCGGGTTGCGTCATGCAGACCTCCCGGGAAAGTGTGCGGGCGACGCGTCAGCGCCGCGTGGTGCAGGGTACGCTGACCCGCGTGCCGTCGGCCAGGTCCAGGGCGGTGAGAGAGCCGCCCCACACGCAGCCGGTGTCCAGCGCCTCGACCCGCACCGCGGCCTGAGGCGTCCGGCCTTCCAGCGCCGCCCAGTGGCCGAACAGGATGCGCGGGTCGTCGTCGCGGGCATAGCGGAACCAGGGCGCGAAGCCCGGCGGTGCCGAGTCCAGCCCCTCCTTGGCGTCGAAGTCCAGGGTGCCGTCGGCGGCGATGAAGCGCATGCGGGTAAAGACGTTGACGATCGCCCGCAGGCGATCGACGCCCGCCAGATCGTCGCGCCAGCGCGCCGGGGTGTTGCCGTAGAGCTGGGCGAGAAACTCGCCGGCCCGTTCGCCGCACAGGCAGGCGGTGACCTCGTCGGCCAGCGCCCGGGCCTGGTCCAGCCCCCAGTGCGGCAGCAGCCCGGCATGGGTCATCAGGGTGCGGTCGGCGGTGCCGCGGCCGTCGTCGACCCACAGCGGACAGCCCTGCAGCCAGTCGAGCAGTGCCGCGCCGTCCGGCGCCTCGAGAATCGGCGCCAGGGTGTCCTTGCGCTTGAGCGCCTGCCCGCCGCGCGCCACGGCCAGCAGGTGCAGGTCGTGATTGCCCAGCACCACGCGCGCGGCATCGCCCAGCGCGGCCACTTCACGCAGGCAGGCCAGCGACCCCGGGCCGCGGTTGACCAGGTCGCCGGCCACCCACAGGGTGTCGCGGCGCGGGTCGAAGCTCAGCCGCTCGAGCAGGGCGACGAACTCGGCATGGCAGCCCTGCAGGTCTCCGATGGCATAGGTCGGCATGAAATCCTCGCACTCGGGTCGGTGAAGCCGTCAGTGAACCTGGTTGGGGCCGGCCAGGCGGAACGGCGCGATGGGTACCTCGAAGGGGCGGCGGGCGGCCGTGTCCAGGCAGGTATAGGCCCCTTCCATGACCCCCACCGGCGCCTCCATGACGGCCCGGCTGGTGTAGCGGAAGGTCTGCCCCGGGGCGATCATCGGCTGCTTGCCGACCACCCCCTTGCCGCGCACTTCCCGCACCTGACCGCTGCCCTGGGTGATCCGCCAGTAGCGCGCCAGCAGCTGAATCGACTGCGACGAATGGTTGTGCACGGTGATGGTGTAGCTGAAGACGTAGCGCTGCTCGGCGGGCGATGACTCCTCGGCCCGGTACTGCGGCACCACGTCGACATGCACGGCCTCGCTCAACGCCTCGATCACGACGCTTCTCCCGCCAGGTGGTTGGTGATGGTGACCAGTTCGGCCACGCTCAGGGTCTGCGGCCGCCGCGAGGGGTCGATGCCCAGCGCCTCGAGCGCCTCGCCGGACAGCCGCCCCTTGAGGTTGTTGCGCAGCGTCTTGCGCCGCTGATTGAAGGCCTCGCGCACCACGTCGGCGAACAGCGCCTCGTCGCGGGCCAGATGCGGCAGCTCGGCGTGAGGCTCCAGCCGCACGATCGCGGAGTCCACCTTGGGCCGCGGCGTGAACGCCTCGGGCGGCACGGTGAACAGCGCCGTCACGCGGCAGTGGTACTGGGCCATGATCGACAGCCGGCCCCAGTCGGCGCTGCCGGGCGTGGCGGCCAGCCGGTCCACCACCTCCTTCTGCAGCATGAAGTGCATGTCGGCGATCGCCGCACGCGACGCGAGCAGATGGAAGATCAGCGGCGTGGAGATGTTGTAAGGCAGGTTGCCCACCACCCGCAGTGGCTCGCCGTCACCCCGCAGCGCCGTGAAGTCCAGGGTCAGGGCGTCCCCTTCGTGAATCACGAACTCGGGGTGATTGAAGAACTGCACGCGCAACCCGGGAATCAGGTCGCGGTCCAGCTCGATCACCTCCATCACACCGTCGGTCGCCTCGACCAGCGGTTCGGTCAACGCCCCCTGGCCGGGGCCGATCTCGACGAGACGCTGCCCGGGGCGCGGCGCGATGGCGCGCACGATGCGCGAGATGACACCCGGGTCGCGCAGGAAATTCTGGCCGAAGCGCTTGCGGGCGCGGTGCCGGGGCGGCCGGGTATCGGTGGAGCGTGAAGGCATCGAAGATGAATTCCTTGGATATGACGAACGTTGGGCGAACCGGTCGGGTCAGCGACGGGACTCGCGGGCTCGCGCCATGTCGGCGGCCATGCTCAGCGCAACCTGAAGGCTGCCCGGGTCGGCGCGACCGCTGCCGGCCAGGTCGAGCGCCGTGCCGTGATCCACCGAGGTGCGGATGATCGGCAGCCCCAGCGTGATGTTGGCGGCGCGACCGAACCCCGCATACTTGAGCACCGGCAGGCCCTGGTCATGATACATCGCCAGCACCGCATCGATCCCCTGCAGGTGGCGCGGGGTGAACAGGGTGTCCGCCGGCAGCGGGCCGACGAGATCGAGACCGGCTTCGCGCAACCGCGCCAGGGTCGGCTCGATGACCTCGATCTCCTCACGCCCCAGGTGCCCGCCCTCGCCGGCGTGAGGATTCAGACCGCACACCGCGATACGCGGCCGGGCGATGCCGAAATGGCGCCTGAGGTCGGCATCGAGGATGGCCAGCACGCGGCCCAGCCCCCCGGCGTCGATGGCGTCGGCCACCTCGCGCAGCGGCAGGTGCGTGGTGGCCAGGGCGACGCGCAGCGCCCGGCCGGCATCGTCATCGCCGTGAGCGAGCCGGGTGGCGAGCATCATCACCACGTCGTCGACGCCGCAGGCGTCGCGCAGGTACTCGGTATGCCCGGTGAAGCCGGCGTGACCGCCGTCGATGATCACGCCCTTGTGCAGCGGCGCGGTGACCATGGCCTGGGCGCGGTCGTCACGACAGGCGGCGATGGCCACGTCGAGCGTCTCGAGCACATAGCCAGCGTTAGCCGGATCGAGCACGCCCGGCTCGGCGGGCGCCGCCAGCGCCACCGGCCAGACCGGCAGCACGCCGGGGCGCGGCGCGGGCAGCGCCGCGGCAGGGTCGCAGGTCTCGAGCTCGATATCGAGGCCCAGTTGCCGGGCACGATCGACGAGCAGCGCCGGATCGCCGATGGCGACGACCCGACCGGGCAGCGCCGGTGCCGCGGCGGCCAGCTGCAGCGTCAGGTCAGGGCCGACGCCGGCCGGCTCGCCGGTGGTCAGGGCCAGAACGGGCACGGCCATCACGAATCCTGGTCGAGGCGTTCGTCAACATAGGCCTCGGCGCGGATCTGCTGCTGCCAGGCCTCGAGCTCATCGTTGACCTTGCGCTGGAACAGCGTCTGGCGAACCTTGTCACGACGCGACTCGTCGCTCACGTCGCGCTGGCGCCGGTCCTCGACCTGAATGATGTGGTAGCCGTAGCGCGAGCGTACCGGCTGGCTGACCTCGCCGACCGCCAGGCGGCTGGCGGCGTCCTCGAAGGCCGGGACCATCTGCCCCGGGCGCACCCAGCCCAGCTCGCCGCCGTTGAGCGCGCTGCCGCGATCGTCGCTGACCTGCTGGGCGACGCTGGCGAAGTCCTCGCCGCCCATGATGCGCGCCCGGGCCTTCTCGGCGAGCCGGCGGGCCTGATCGGCATCGCGGTTGGGGTTGGTCTGGATCAGGATGTGGCGGATCTTCTGCTCCTGGACCAGCGTCGGCTTTTGGTCCTGGCCGCCCTTGCGCTCGAGCAGCTTGACCAGATGGAAGCCGCTGGGGCTGCGCAGCGGCTGGCTGACATCGCCCACCGCCAGCGTCGGCACCACATCGGCGAATACCGAGGGCAGCTCGGCACCGCTGCGCCAGCCCAGGTCGCCCCCCTGCAGGGCGTTGGCGCCATCGGATTTGGCGGCCGCCAGCTCGGCGAAGTCGGCGCCGTCCTGCAGGCGCTGATGGAGCGCCTCGGCCTGCTGCTGCGCCTGACGCACCTGATCCGGCGACGGCGACTGGGGCAGCGCCACCAGGATGTGCCCCAGGTGATAGCGAACATTGGCATCGGCGCCCTGCTGCGCCAGGGTGCGGTCGACCTCCTGATCGGAAATCTTGACCTGGCTGGCCACGCGGCGCTCCTGAAGCTGGCGGATCAGCATCTGGCGACGCACCTGATCGCGCACGTCGGCCAGCGTCAGGCCGTCCTTCTTCAGGGCCTCGGCGAACTGGTCAAGGCTCATGCCATTGTTCCTGGCGACCGAACGCACGGCCCGGTTGAGCTCGGTATCGTCCACCGTCAGGTTGGCCTTCTTCGCCATCTGCAGCTGGATCTGCTCGAGCACCATGCGGTCGAGCACCTGCTGGCGCAGCACCGAATCCGGCGGCTGGTCGATGTTGCGCTTCGCCAGCTGGCTGCGCGCCTGGGCCACCCGGTCGGCGAGTTCGCTGGCCATGATGGCGTCGTCGTTGACCACCGCGACGATCCGGTCGAGCGGCTGCTCGGCGGCCGACGCCACGCCGGAGACGGCCAGCACCAGCGCCAGACCGAGCGATGCAAACAGACCTCTGCGCATGAAAAACCTCGTTACGTTCAGAATCGGGTCGGTTGATAACCGGGAATGGACTGCGCGAAGACGTTGTCGGTTCCCTGGCCGACGCCCCCGAGCCCCTTGAGCACGAATCGCAGGAACAGCCCGCGATCGGTGTAATCATCGGCGATGGTATTGGCGGTGTCGTTGTCCTCGACCCATTCGCGCCAGGCCACCTGAACACCGTAACAGCAGTCGTTCCACTGCACGCCGAACAGCTTGTCCAGCGACCGGCGGTTGGTGTTGTCGTAGGTGTAGCGGCCGATCAGGTCGAGCTGCGCGCCGGCCTTGTAGGCGAAGGACATGTCGAAGTCCTCGCGGTTGTAGCCCAGCTGGTCCTGGGGGTCGCCGGAGGGATCGAAGCCCTCGAGCTCCCAGCGATAGCCCAGGTTGAGGACATGCCCCGCCGGATGCCGATAGCGCAGGTAGGCGGCGCTGCGCTCGGTCAGCTGGCGGTGCGCATCATAGAGCCACTCGTAGCGGGTGCTCCAGCGCTCGCTGAGTTGCCAGTCGAGACGCGTGACCACCGGCGAATGATCCCGCGTGGCATCGTACCAGCGGGCCGGCTGGGTCTGGCGATCCGGCAGCGCCAGATCACCCTCCATGCCGATGACCCGGTCGTCGAAGTAGGTGCTCCGGCCGACGCTCAGCGCGAAGCGCTCGCGGCCGCTGTCATCCTCGAGAAAGCGCGTGCTCACCCCATAGGAAACCTTGTTGACGTCGCCCACCCGGTCGCTGCCGACGAAGCGGTACGGCGACCACAGCCGGTCGTAGGAGAACGCCCGGGCGTCGGTGTCGAAGTCGGGAAACTCGCTCTGGTCGCGCGCCGGCACATAGGCGTAGTAGAGGCGCGGCTCCAGCGTCTGCCGCCAGGCCTCGCCGAACAGCTGCGCATCGCGCTCGAAAACCAGCCCGGCATCCACGGAAGAGACCGGCACAGTGCGACTCAGCGAGGTGTCTCGCGGGGTGTCGAGTTCCTGGTAGTCGAGCTGGTAGCGAGTATCGCGCAACGTGAAGCGCGGCTCGAGAAAGCCCCACGGGCGCTCGAAGCGCCAGCCCACCGTCGGCGCCAGATCCAGCCGGGTGCCCACGGCCGCCTCGCGGATCGGCACCTTGCGCGCGTCCACGTCACGCCAGAAATAGGTCACATTGGACCGCCACTGCGTGTAGAAACCACCAGGCTGACTCCAGCGCGCATTGGCGGTCAGACTGGGCAGCCGATAGAAGGGCTTGTCGCTATCGAGCAGCGGGTAGTCGAGCTTCTGGTAACCCTGGGCCCTGGCCTGGAGATCCCAGGTCGTGCCGTTGTAGTCGATCTGCGCCAGTCGCGGCAGGTAGTCGGTGCCCATCTCGGCGAAGCTGCGGCCGAAGTCATCGAAGTAGCGGCCGTCGCTGGCGGCGCCGTAGCGCAGCCGGTACGGCGTGCGCGACGAGAAGCGCCCGGCGTGTCGATAGTCGATGTACCAGCGGTCCTGCCCCTCGAAGGCATTGTCGGGGTCGTTGGGATTGGCGCTGCTGCCGCCCTGATCGTTGGCCAGGTAGGCGCCCTCGAGCTGGCCGGCATCCTCGCCGAACAGGTAGCGGAACTGGCCGCCGAGCATCATGCCGTGATTGCTGATCCAGCGCGGCGTCAGGGTGGCGTCGTAGTTGGGCGCCAGATTCAGGTAATAGGGCTGGGCATAGTCGAGCCCGCCGCCGGTGAAGCCAAACGTCGGCCACAGGAAGCCGGACTGACGGCGATCGTCGAGCGGGAAACGGATCCACGGCCAGTAGAAGACCGGCACATGGCCGACCTCCAGCCGAGCGTGCCTCGCCGTGCCGTAGCCCGCCTGGCGGTTGAGTATCACGTCGTTGCCCACCACCCGCCACAGCTGACTGCCGGGCTCACAGGTGGTGAAAGAGGCTTCGCGCAGGCGATAGCGACCATCCTCGAGGCGCGCCAGCCTCACCGCATCGCCCCGCAGGCGCTGACCGTGAAGTACGTAGTGGGCCGTATCGATGCTCGCGGCGTCACTGTTCAGGGACAACTGGCCGGCATCGCCGCGCACCAGCACTCCCTGGTCGCGCAGCGTCAGGGGGCCGTCGGCGAAGGCGGTGTCACGCGCCGCGTTGACCCGTACTCGCGGCGCCTCGAGCTGGCTGCTGTCGCGGCGCAGCACCACCTCGCCGCGCAGGATCGTCTCGCCGGAATCGCCGTACTCGGCCTCGTCGGAGGTTGAACGCACCTCGCGCGGGGTATCCCCCGGGGGCAAGCGATAGGCCGGCATCACGTAACGGCCGCGACAGACGGCACCGGCAGGGGCATCGTCGCCCCACGGCTGCCAGTCGAGCTGTGCCGCCGGCAGGGGGGCCGGCGGCGCGGCCTGGGCACCGTGGGCGACCAGGCCGGCCAGGGCAGTCCACAACAATCGCTTGCCCATGGGTCCTCGTGTCCTTGGCGTTTGGAATCGGTATTATACAGTCCCCGTGACGCACGTCCTCCCCGAGCGCGGGGCGCGACGTGGCAGCCCCTGAGCATGCGGCGGCGAATCCACCCCGTCAACCAAGGAGAGCGCATGTCCGACGCGCCACACACCGCCCGCCGGGTGGCCCTGCGCCGCTGGGCCGGGCAGCTTCACGATCGCCCCCCGGAGGCCCTGCGGCTCGCGCCGGCAGCCGGCGACGCCAGCTTCCGGCGCTACTACCGGCTGTGGCTGAACGACACCCCCCGCATCCTGATGGACGCGCCGCCCGAGCAGGAGGACAGCCGCCCCTTCGTGGCCATCGCCGAGGCCTGGCGCGCGGCCGGCCTGCCGGTGCCGGCGATTCACGCCCGGGACCTGACGCAGGGTTTCCTCGAGCTGGAAGATCTCGGCGACGCGCCGCTGCACACCTGCCTGGGCGCCGGCGAGATGAGGGACGCGGCCTGCTACGACGACGCCCAGGCCCTGCTCGGCGAGTTGCAGAACCGCGCGCCCGGCGAGGCATTGCCTGTCTACGACGCCGCCCTGCTGGGACGCGAGCTGGACCTGTTTCCCGAGTGGTGTCTGACGCGTCTGCTGGACATGCCTCCGCCCCCGGGGTGGACGGCGCTGCGCGAGCGGCTGATCGAGGTCGCGCTGGCTCAGCCACAGGTCGTCGTGCACCGCGACTTCGATGCCATGAACCTGATGCGCCATCGCGACCGGCTGTGGCTGATCGACTTCCAGGATGCCGTGCTGGGACCGCTGAGCTACGACCTGATCTCGCTGCTGCGCGGGCGCTACCGGCGCTTCTCGCGCGCGGCCTTCCGCGAACGCGTCGAGGCCTTCCGCCGGCGCGCCGTGCTCGACGGCCGGCTCAGCGGCCAGCTCGACGCCGAGACGTTCCTTTTCCAGGCCGACGCCATGGCGGCGCAGCGCTCACTCAAGGTGCTGGGCATCTTCTGCCGGCTGACACTGCGCGACGGTCGCCGCGGCTACCTCGAGCGCCTGCCGCGGTTTCTCGACCACCTGCGCGACAGCCTGACGCCCTGGCCGGAATTCGCCGCCTTCGACGCCTGGCTGGCGGACACCTTCACGCCGGCGCTGACCTCGGCGCTCGCCGCACGCCGGGAGCCTACGCCATGAAGGCGATGGTACTCGCCGCCGGGCTGGGCACGCGCATGCGTCCGCTCACCGATCACTGCCCCAAGCCGCTGCTCGAAGCGGGCGGCCGGCCACTGATCGTTCATCACCTGCAGCGCCTGGCGGCGCTGGGCATTCGCGAGGTGGTGATCAACGTCAGCTACCGGGCCACGCAGATCGTCGACGCCCTGGGTGACGGCGCGGCGCTGGGCCTGCGGCTGCACTTCAGCCACGAGCCCGAGCCGCTGGAAACCGGCGGCGGCATCCGCCAGGCGCTGGGGCTGCTCGGCGAGGCGCCCTTCCTGCTGGTCAACGGCGATGTGTGGTGCGAGCTGGACCCGCGCTGGCTGGCGCCGCTCGACGGCGACCTGGCGCGGTTGGTGCTGGTCGACAACCCGCCGCACCATCCTGAAGGCGACTTTCACCTCGACCCGCAGGGCCGCGTGCGGGCCGACGGCCGGCCCCGACTGACCTTCGCCGGCGTCAGCCTGCTCGACCCGGCCCTGGTCGCCGACCAGCCACCCGGCGCCTTCAAGCTGGCGCCGTTGCTGCGTGCGGCGATGGCAGACGAACGCGTCGCGGGCTGTCATCATGACGGCCACTGGGTGGATGTCGGCACACCGCAGCGCCTGGCGGAACTGGATAGCTGGCTGCGCCGCCACGGGTAGTCTTTTCGTCGCCGACACACTCCCACCGACTCACGACACAGGAGCCCGCTTTCATGAAAGCCCACGTCAAATGGACCGATGGCCGCCAGTTCGTCGCCGAATCCGGCAGTGGCCACAGCGTGGTCATCGACGGCCCGCCCGATCACGGCGGCCGCGACACTGGCCCGCGCCCCATGGAGATGCTGCTGATGGGCATGGGAGCCTGCACGTCCTTCGACGTGCTGGAGATCCTCGAGAAATCCCGCGCGCCGGTGAGCGACTGCGTCGCCGCCCTCGAAGCCGAGCGGGCCGACAGCGTGCCGAGCGTGTTCACCAGGATCCACGTGCACTTCACGGTCACCGGCCGGGGCCTCAAGGACAAGCAGGTCAAGCGTGCCGTGGAGCTGTCCGCCGACAAGTACTGCAGCGCCTCGATCATGCTCGCCCAGGGCGGCGTGGAGATCACCCACTCCTACGAGATCGTCGAGGAAGACACCTGACCCCAGCGTCTCGACGTCACCGCGAACCCGCCGCCCGCCCCGTCACCGGGGCGGGCGGCGGCGTTTCACAGCCGGTAGACGCTCTTGGTCATCACCTTCGACATCAACGCCATGCCGAACTTCACCGGCGCCGGGAAGGGCGTGCCGCCGGCCTCCAGCGCCCAGCGGGCATGATGCGCCTCGTCCTCGCGCATCTGCTCGAGCACCGCGCGGGAGCGATTGTCGCCCCGGGGCAGCTTGCCCAGATGCGCCTCGAGGTGCTTGCCGACCTGCTCCTCGGTGGCGTTGACGAAGCCGAGGCTGACATGGTCGCCGACCGCCCCGGCCACCGCGCCCATGCCGAAGGAAGCCGCATAGAACAGCGGGTTGAGGTAGCTGGTACGGCTGTCGAGCTCCACCAGACGAGCATCGCACCAGGCCAGATGGTCGATCTCCTCCTGGGCGGCCTGCTCCATCTGCGCCCGGGTATCGGCCAGCCGGGCGGTCATGCCCTGCCCCTGATAGAGCGCCTGGGCGCAGACCTCGCCGGTGTGATTGATGCGCATCAGCCCGGCGGCATGGTGGCGCGCCGCGTCGTCGAGGGGCTCGTCGCGGATGTCGTCGGCCGGCGAGGGGCGCGAGGGCTGGGCCGCGTGAGGGACCAGGGTGCGCAGCACGGTGTCGAATTGATGAATCAGCTGGTCGGTTCGCGTCAACTTGCGAAGCATGCGGCAATTCCTGTGATCGTCAGCGAGTCACGGCGGGAAGATGGAACAAGACGTCCGTCCGGGCGGCGAGAAAACCGCCCGCGACGGCTGTCGCGAGCGGCCCCATGCACCGGTGGCGTCGCGCCTGCGAGAGAGAGGCCATCAGGCCGCCGGCTAACCGGCCGGCCAGGTAAAGCGGCGACCGCCCATCAAGTGCATGTGGATATGGTAGACCGTCTGCCCGCCCTGTTCATTGCAGTTCATCACCACCCGGTAGCCGTCGTCGGCGAAGCCGAACTTGCGGGCCAGCTGGGCGGCGGTGTACTGCAGTCGGCCGACCAGTGCCAGGTCGTCGCCATCGATGTCGTTGAGGGTGGCGATGTGCTTCTTGGGCACGATCAGCACATGGGTCGGGGCCTGGGGATTGATATCGCGGAAGGCCAGCACGTGCTCGTCCTCGTGAACGACGTCGGGCTCGATCTCGCGATTGACCATCTTGCAGAACAAACAGTCCATGCGTCACCTCGTGTAGCGAATTGCGATGCCGAGCCGTCAGCGAAAGCGGCGCTGCGCCAGCAGGTGGCGCACCAGCGGTGCCAGGATCAGCTCCATCGCCAGCGACAGGCGCGCCCCGGGCACCACCAGGGTGTGCGGACGGCTCATGAAGGCATCGTGAATCATTGCCAGCAGGTAGGGAAAGTCCACCGTCGAGGGATCACGGAAACGGATCACCACGAACGACTCGGCGTCAGTGGGAATGTCCTGGATCTCGAAGGGGTTCGAGGTGTCCACGGTGGGCACCCGCTGGAAGTTGATATGGGTCCGCGAGAACTGCGGCTGGATGTAGCGCACGTAGTCGTGCATCCGACCGAGGATGGTGTCGATCACCGCTTCCTGGGAGTAGCCGCGCAGCTTGGTGTCGCGGTCGATCTTCTGGATCCACTCCAGGTTCATGGTCGGCGCCACGCCGATCAGCAGGTCGACGTGCCGGGCGATGTCGTGATCGGCCGTGACCAGGCCGCCATGCAGTCCCTCGTAGAACAGCAGGTCGGTGCCCATCGGCAGCGCCTGCCACTCCGTGAAGGTGCCGACCCGGTAGCCGGCCTCGATCATGCGCTTGTCCTCGGCATGAATGTAGTGCCGGGAGGTGCCGGTGCCGTGCTCGCCGTACTCCTGGAACAGCGCCTCGAGGTCGTCGAGAAGGTTGGCCTCGACCGCGAAATGGGAGAGCTCGTCGGTGCGCTCGGGCTCCTCGCGGAAGATCCGCGTCAGCTCGTCCTTGGTGTAGCGATGGAAGGCGTCGCCGTCGACGAGAGCGGCATGCACGTCCTCGCGCTGGAACATGCGCTCGAAGGTGCGTCGCACGGTGGTGGTGCCGGCCCCGGAGGAACCGGTCACGGCGACGATCGGGTATTCCCTGGACATCTCAGTCGCTCCCCTGCGCTCGAATACGCTGCACCGCCTGCGTCAGTACCGGCGGCACGGCGATCGGCCGATGCGTGACGGGGTCCAGCCACAGCAGGGTGACGCAGGCCACGGCAACGGTGCACCCATCCGCCTCGCGCACCAGCCGCTGATGGACCGGCATGCCCTTGCCCACGGGCGCCGGCAGCGCCGTCTCGGCGATCAGCACATCCTGCCAGTGCGCCTCGGCCCGATACTGCACCGTCAGCTCGGCCACCACGCTCGGCGAGCCGGCGACATCGGCCTCGCTGAAACCCAGGGCCGCGATGGCCCCGGCGCGCGCCTCGTGGAGCAGCGTGACCAGGGCATCGTGTCCCAGATGCCGGCCATAGTTGATGTCACCGAGGCGGACCGTCAGTGTCTGGCGATGAATGCAATCCGCCTCGGGAAACACGAGTCGCTGCATGGCTTCTACTCCGGGCGCCGTGGCGCGCTCAGGCCTCGCGGGCGACGGCCCGGTAGGCGATGTCGCGGCGGTAGAGGACGTCGTCCCAGCGGATCGCCGCCACGCCGTCGTAGGCGCGATCGCGGGCCCGGGAGACGCGCTCGCCCAGCGCCGTCACGCACAGCACGCGGCCGCCGCTGGTGACGACGCGCCCCTGGGCGTCCTCGGCGGTGCCGGCATGGAACACCTTGCAGCCGGCGGCCTGGGCCGCATCCAGCCCGTCGATGACGTCACCCTTGCGATAGCTGCCGGGATAGCCGCCGGCGGCCATGACCACGCCGACCGCCGCCCGCGGATCCCACTCGCACGTCTCGCGGTCCAGCTGCCCGTCGACGGCGGCCAGGCACAGCTTGACCAGGTCGCTCTTCAGGCGCATCAGGATCGGCTGGGTTTCCGGGTCACCGAAGCGGCAGTTGTACTCGATTACCTTCGGCGCGCCCTGGGCGTCGATCATCAGCCCGGCATACAGGAAGCCGGTATAGGGCGTGCCCTCCTCGGCCATGCCGCGCACCGTGGGCAGGATCACCTCGTCGAGAATGCGCTGGTGAACCGCCTCGGTGACTACCGGCGCCGGCGAATAGGCACCCATGCCGCCGGTATTGGGGCCGGTGTCGCCGTCGCCGACGCGCTTGTGGTCCTGACTGGTGGCCATGGGCAGCACGTGCTCGCCGTCGACCATGACGATGAAGCTGGCCTCCTCGCCCTCGAGATACTCCTCGATCACCACCCGGGCACCGGCATCGCCGAAGGCGTTGGCCTCGAGCATGTCGCGGATGGCCGCCTCGGCCTCGGTCTCGGTCATGGCGACGATCACGCCCTTGCCTGCCGCCAGGCCATCGGCCTTGATGACGATCGGCGCGCCCTGCTCGGCGAGATAGGCCAGCGCGGCGTCGACCTCGCTGAAGGTGGCATAGGCCGCGGTGGGGATACGATGACGGGCCAGAAAGTCCTTGGAGAAGGCCTTGGAGCCCTCGAGCCGGGCGGCATCGCGGGTCGGGCCGAAGGCCTTGAGCCCGGCCGCGCGGAACCGATCGACCACCCCGGCGACCAGCGGCGCCTCGGGACCGACGATGGTCAGGCCCACCGCCTGCTCACGGGCGAAGGTCACCAGGCCCTCCAGGTCATCGGCGGCGATGTCGACGTTGGTCAGCTTGGACTCGCGCGCCGTGCCGGCATTGCCGGGGGCCACATAGACGGTTTCCACATAGGGCGACTGCGCCGCCTTCCAGGCCAGGGCGTGTTCGCGGCCACCGCCGCCGATGATCAGAACCTTCATGGGCAAACCTTGCTCGAAAGTGGGGTATCGACTGGCCGGCATTATGTCAGAAAGCGCGCGTCGCCGCTGCACGGCGCGCCATCCCGGACCGGCCGGTCAACGCGACTCGTCGTCCTCGTCGTTGCCGCGCGGGGTCATGGTCTTCTGCCAGAAGCGCATGTTCTCCTCGGCCATCTCGCGCATCATCTCCATCGGCGAATGGCGCATCGCCTGCTGCCACTGGTCCTGGAAGCGCTTCTGTTGTTCCATCATCAGGTGGGTGCCCTGCTCCAGATAGCGGGCCAGCGGCAGCGGCTGGGCCATATCGTAGACGCGGATGAACTGGGCCAGCAGGTCGTTGGAAAAGACCTCGGCGCCCCCAGCGGCCTGTTCCTGCTCGATGATGATCGACAGCAGGATGGTCCGGGTCAGGTCCTCGCCGCTCTTGGCATCCTCGACCCGGAACGGCTCGTCCTCGAGCACCAGGCGCCGCAGATCCTCGAGCGTGACATAGCGACTCTGCTGGGTGTCGTAGAGTCGACGGTTGGCATACTTGCGTATCACTCGCACGGCGCTGTTCCTCTCGTTTGTCGGCATGCCTGCATTGTGCATTGCCCCCCGGGGGTTGCAAACCACTGTCACCGCCCGCCGGGTCGGCTATCATGGCGGCCTGCAGCCTGGAGAGCCCATGAACCTGATTCTGCTCGAACCCGGCGACTGCGGTCCCGACGGCCGCGTCCGCCTCACCGACCCGCGCCGCCTGCGCCACCTCCACGAGGTTCACCGGGCCGAGGCGGGCGACACCCTGACCGTGGGGGTGCGCGACGGCCTGCGCGGGCGCGCCCGGCTCGACCGCTTCGAGCCCGACGCGGCCTGCTTCACGCTGCTCGACCTCGATCAGCCGCCTCCGGCGCCGCTGCCGGTGCACCTGGTGCTGGCGCTGCCCCGGCCGCGCATGCTGGCGCGAACCCTCGAGCATGTCACCGCCCTGGGCGTCAAGCAACTGACCCTGCTGCACACCCGCCGGGTCGAGAAGAGCTACTGGCAGTCGCCGGAGCTCGACCCCGCCCGGATTCGCGAGCATCTGGTGCTGGGCCTCGAGCAGGCCGGCGACACCCGGCTGCCGACGGTGACGGTCGAACGCCGCTTCCGGCCCTTCGTCGAGGACCGGCTGCCGGCGCTGCTCGCCGGGCGCCGCGGCCTGCTCGCCCACCCCGGCATGCCCGCCCCCTGCCCGCGCGGACTCGACGAACCCTGCACGCTGCTGGTCGGCCCCGAGGGCGGCTTCATTCCCTACGAGGTGGAGCGCCTGCGCGAGGCCGGCTGCGAGGGCATCCACCTCGGCGAGCGCATCCTGCGTGTGGAGACCGCCGTGACCGCCCTGCTGGCCCGCCTGTTCTAGACACCGCCACACGCCGGCGCTTCCTTCACCCCCTTCCCGTCGCCGTTATTCGGACGCCTCCTCCCGGCGCCCGGACGACGGCGCGTAGCGTTGAATAGCCGTTTTGCGCTCCACAAGTTGGACAAAGTATACTTTTTGTATAACTCTTATCCAAGACGCCGGTCATCCACGCGGCGTCGCCTGGCCCCTTCCCGTATCCCACGGGGCCGTCACCGCCAGCACACGGAGTCCTGCATGCCCTTCTCCAGTACCGCTCGACGGCACGCCGCCATCATCGATGCGCTTCACCGCTCCCAGGCGATGGTCGAATTCGCCCCCGACGGCACCCTCCTCGAGGCCAATGACCGCTTCCTGGAAGCCAGCGGCTACCGCCTCGAGGAGCTCCGGGGACAGCACCATCGCCGGCTCTGCGACCCCGGCTACGCCGCCGGCCCCGAATACCGCGATTTCTGGGCGCAATTGAACGCCGGCAGGAGCATCAGCGGGCGCTTTCGTCGCTTCGACCGGTCGGGGCGGGAGCTCTGGCTCGAGGCCACTTACAGTCCGGTACTCGACCGCGCGGGACGGGTACGGCGCATCGTCAAGCTCGCCAGCGTCATCACCGAGAAGGTGCAGCGGGAACAGGACATGCGCAGCCGTCTCGACGCGCTGGATCGCTCCACGGCGATCGTCGAGTTCACGCCGGACGGCCATATCCTGACCGCCAACGACAACTTCCTGGCCACCGTGGGCTACGACCGGGAGGCCCTGACCGGGGCCCATCACCGGATGCTCTGCGACCCCGAATATGCGGCCAGCGCCGACTATCGCGACTTCTGGGCGCGACTCAACGCCGGCGAGTTCTTCTCCGGGCAGTTCCGGCGCGTCGACAGCCGGGGGCGCGAGCTGTGGCTGGAGGCCACCTACAACCCGGTCTTCGACACCCAGGGGCGCCTGTACAAGGTGATCAAGTTCGCCAGCGACATCACCCCGCGCATCCAGCAGCACCGGGCCGAGGCGAACAGCGCCCGAGTCGCCTATCGCATCTCGGCGGCGACGGAGATCAGCGCCAACGACGGCTCGCGCATCATCGGCGACGCCATCAGCGAGATCCGCCACATCGCCGAGGCGATCGGCCAGGCCTCCGGAGTCATCGACGAGCTGGCCGAGCGCTCCCAGGACATCACCCGGGTGATCGAGAGCATCCATCACATCGCCGAACAGACCAACCTGCTGGCGCTCAACGCCGCCATTGAGGCCGCCCGCGCCGGCGAACACGGCCGCGGCTTCGCCGTGGTCTCCCACGAGGTGCGCCAGCTCTCGGTCAGCACCACCGAGGCGACCCGCGACATCGTCGCCACCATCGACACCCTGCGCACGCTCGGCCAGCAGGCTCACGAAAGCATGCAGACCTGCCTGGCTCGCGCGGACAGCGGCGTGCAACTGGCAGGTACCGCCGGCGAGACGATCCAGCGTATCCGCGAGGGCGCCAACGATGCCGTACTGGCCATCGAACGCTTCTCCGCGACCCTGGCCGACGATGACGCCCTCGACACGGCGACCGATGCCGACCTGTCGGCGCTGGCCCCGCCGACAGCGGCCCGCGCCCCGGCGCTGGCCGCGGGCTGACGCTCAGGACGACGGGAGCAGGCGCTCGAGCAGGTCGCGGGTGACGAAGCCGTCCGGAATCTCGCCCTGCTGGCGCTGGTAGTCACGTACGCCGCTGCGGGTGGCGGGGCCGATCACGCCGTCCGGCGTGCCGGTGTCGAAGCCCCGTGCGTTGAGGGCCTGCTGCAGCTGGCGGATCTGGGCATGCGACAGGGCGGCCTGATCCCGGGGCCAGTCGGTCTGCACCCCCGGCCGCCCCGCCAGGCGATCGGCCAGCAGTCCCACGGCCAGGGCGTAGCTTGTCGAGGCGTTGTAGCGCAGGATCACCCGGAAATTGTGGCCGACCAGGAACGCCGGCCCTTGGGCACCGGCCGGGGCGATCACCGAGGCGGCCTCGAAGGTCGGCAGGGCATCGCCGCCTACCGTCGTCACGCCGCGCCCGGCCCAGTCCGAGCTCGGCGCGCGCACGTCGAGCTCCGTCCGCGCATAGTCGAACCCGCGGGGCAGACGCACCTCGACGCCCCAGGGCTCGCCTCGGCGCCAGCCGGCCTCAGCCAGGTAATCGGCAGTGGAGGCCATGACATCGGGAATGCTGCCCCAGATGTCGCGGCGCCCGTCACCGTCGGCGTCCCGGGCGTGCCGCTCGAAGCTCGACGGCAGGAACTGGGTGTGCCCCATGGCGCCGGCCCAGGAGCCGCGCATGTGCGCCCGGTCGATGTCGCCCCGGGCGAGGATGCGCAGCGCCGCCATCAACTCGCGCCGCGCGAAGTCCGGCCGCCGCCCGTCGTAGCCCAGGGTGGCCAGGGCATCGATGGTCGAGACGTCCCCGAAGTGCTCGCCGTAGCTGCTCTCGATGCCCCAGATCGCCACCAGGATCGGCGCCGGCACGCCGGTGCGCGTCGCGGCGGCCTCGATGACCGACCGATGGGCCTGCCAGCGGTCGTGCCCCCGGCGGATGCGGGCCGGCGAGACCGCGCCGTCCAGATAGGTCCATACCCGGCGGGAAAACTCCGGCTGGGCGCGATCACGGCGGATGACCTCGGGCAGGTAGGTGGCGTCGTCGAAGGCTGCCGCCAGGGTCGCGGCGTCGATGCCGGCGGCCGCCGCCTCGCGACGGAAATCGGCCACCCAGGCGGCGAAGCTGGGCGCCGTCGGGCGCGCCGGCGCCATGGACGCGGCATCGCGCGAAGGCGTGCCGGCGGCGTCAGCGGCGGGAGATGCGGCGCCGGGGCCGCTCTGGCACCCCCACAAGGGCAGCAGCACAACGGACAATAGGCACAGGCGACGGACGGAGAGGCTCATGAGGGGTCCTTGCGTACAGGGGCGGCGTGACGCTTGCCGATGACGAACAAGCGCGCCCATCTTGTCGCAAGCCGCCCCTTGAATCCACGCCCTTTCACCCGCATTGATAGGGCAAATTCGCAGCTATCAAGGCCATCATCATGCCGATCGTCGATCCCCGCACCGGAGCGCCGCTGACGTCGTCCGAATCCCAGTCCAGCCAGGGCGAGTCGATCGACCCGTCCCGCTACATCGTCGACGTCGACATGTCGAACTTCCAGCAGGTGGTGCTGGAAGGTTCCCTCGAGATTCCGGTGGTGCTGGACTGCTGGGCACCGTGGTGCGAGCCCTGCAAGAACCTGATGCCGATTCTCGAGAAGCTGGCCACGGAATATGCCGGCGCCTTCGTGCTGGCCAAGCTCAACATCGAGGACAATCAGCAGATCGCCGCCCAGTTGGGCATCCGTTCGGTGCCGGACGTCAAGCTGATCATGCAGGGGCAGCTCTACGATCAGTTCCAGGGCGCCCTGCCGGAACGCCAGATCCGCGAGTGGCTGGCCAAGTACCTGGAAGCCCCGGCCGAGGCCTCGGCGAGCCCCGAGGAGCAGGCCGAGGCGGCGCTGGCCGCCGGCGATGCCGCCACCGCCAAGGCGATCTATCAGGAGCTGATCCAGGCCTATCCGGATTACCCGGACTACCCGATCGGCCTGGCCAGTGCGCTGGTCGGCGAGGGCCAGGGCGACCAGGCCCGCGAGATTCTCGACAACCTGCCGCCGGAACATCGCGACGGCGCCAAGGCCCGCGGCGTGCGGGCGCGCATCGAGTTCGGCGAGGAAGCGCCGGGCCGCGAGGAACTCGCCGCGCTGGAAGGTCGCGACGACAGCGAGGCCCGCTTCAAGCGCGCCCTGCGCCAGGTCGCCGACGGCGACTACGAGAACGGCCTGGAAGGCCTGCTGGCGCTGCTCAGGCAGGATCGCGGCTACGGCGACGACATCGCCCGCAAGACCCTCCTGCGGGTCTTCGACGCCCTGGGCGCCGATCATCCGCTGACCGTGGCCTATCGCCGCAAGCTCTTCGCCCTGCTCTACTGAGCCCGCGGCCGTCGGGGCCTCCGGCCCCCCCGCTGCCCCAGTCCCAGCGGCGCCCGTGCCTGTCACCCGGCACGGGCGCTTTTTCATGTCCGCCCGCCGAGCACCCCGTCCAGCCGTTCCAGCGCCGCGTCGAGCACGCTCGCCGGGGTGCCGAAGTTCACGCGCACGAAGCCCGGCCAGCCGAAGTCGGCGCCATCGGACAGCGCCACCCGGGCGTCCTCGAGCAGCCGCTGCTGGGGCGAGTCACCCAGGCCCGCCTCGCGCAGGTCGAGCCAAGCCAGATAGGTCGCCTCGGGCGGCGTGGCGCGGACGCCCGGCCAGCCTTCCACCGCCGCGAACAGCCGCCGGCGATTGTCGCGCAGCACGGCCAGCAGCGCCTGCCGCCAGGGCTCGCCGTCGGTATAGGCCACCTCGGCGGCCAGCATGCCCAGCACGTTGACATCGGGCATCGCCCCGCGCATCGCCGCCCGCCAGCGCTCGCGCAGTGCCGGGTCGGGAATCACCGCACAGGCGCAGCCCAGCCCGGCCACGTTGAAGGTCTTCGACGGCGCCCACAGGGTGACGATGCGCGCCGCCAGCTCCGGAAAGAGCGCCGCCAGCGGGCGGTGCGGGGCATCGTCGAGGATCAGGTCGCAGTGCAGCTCGTCGGAGACGATCGTCAGGTCGTGGCGCTCGGCCAGCTCGGCGAGCAACGCCAGCTCGGCGAGGGTCCATACCCGCCCGGTAGGGTTGTGCGGGTGGCACCACAGCAGCAGCCGGGTCTCGGGGGTGATCGCCGCCTCCAGCGCCTCGCGCTCGAGCCGCCAGGGCTCGCCGGACGCCGCCGGTTCGCCGAGCGCCAGCGTCTGCGCGAGCCGACCGTGCTGCTCGGCCACCTTGAGAAACGGCGGATAGATCGGCGTGACCGTCAGCACGCCCTCGCCCGGCTCGGTGAGCAGCCGACAGGCCAGGTGCAGCGCCGGCACCACGCCGGGCAGCCAGACCTGCCACGCGGGGTCGATGGGCCAGTCGTAGTGCGTGGCACTCCAGCGACACAGGGCCTCGCGCAGGCTGTCGGGCGTGGTACCGTAGCCGAACACGCCATGCGCCACCCGCGCCTCGAGCGCCTCGACGATCGCCGGGGGCGAGACGAAGTCCATGTCGGCCACCCACAGCGGCAGCACGTCCGGCGCGTAGCGGTGCCATTTCTGCGACGGATGCCGGCGACGGTCGATGGGCGTGGCAAAATCGAAGGACATGAAACCTCCCGAGACGGATGGATCCTGCAAAAAACGGACACGTGACGCGAACATGCCCGATTCCCTCTTCTATGCCAAGGCCATGCGCGGCGCCTCGCGCCTGGTCGACCACTGGCTGCAGATCGGCCAGGCCGCCCCCGACCGCCTGGCGATGATCCTCGCCGATACCGCACGCCTGGCCGGACTCGGCGAGCCCGAAGACACCCCCGACGGCGCCACCCTGCACGCCTGGAGCCGCGATCAGCGCCCGCCGCTGTGGGCGGCACGCACGGCGCTGTTCCTGCTGGTGCAGATGCCCTCGCGCCCCGTGCCGCGCGACGCCTACGAGGGCTGCGCCTGGGCCTACTGCTGGCTGCGCAACCGCGAGTTCGCCTCGCTCGAGGCGGCCCGCGACGCCCTGCCCGAGCACCTCCGGGACACGCTGGAGGCGCCGCTGGCCGAGGCCTGGGCCGACCAGCGCGGCCGGCGCCTCGTCTAGGGTTTGTCCGAAAAGTCGGCGAGCGACGATCAGGCAAGGCAAAAATCAGCGAAAAAGCGGAGTTTACAGGGTGTAAATGAGCATTTTGAGCTGATTTTTAACGCCGCATGGTCGAGCGCAGCCAGTTTTCAGACAAAGCCTAGTGCAGGAGAGATGCCCCGACAGCTCGGGCCCTGAAGGGAGGCGTGCGGGAGAGGATTCATCCTCGACTGCGGCGGCCCGGTGGCGGATTCATCGCGACTGAAGTCGCTCCCACGGCCTGGCTCCGGGCGTCCCCCTGTCGAGCGATCACACCCCAGGGTATCCAGCCTAAAGGGGAATGGCGGCACGGCCGCACTGCCTCTAGCGTAGAGGGCTTTTGTGCCGCCGAGGGCGCGGCCTTACGGGTTTCGAGGAGAGCGATGGACGTCTCGTTGTTGCTGCAGGTCAGCAAGCTGCTGGTGTCGATCGGCGTGGTGCTCGGGCTGTCGCTGGTCGCCGAGCGCCTGAGCACCCGCGTGGCCGGGCTGCTGTCCGGCTACCCGCTGGGCACCGCCATCGCGCTGTTCTTCATCGGCGTGGAGATCGGTCCGGGCTTCGCCGCCGAGAGCGCCGTGCATACCCTGGCCGGCTTCACCGCGACCCTGGCGCTGGGCGGCGGCTACCTGCTGTGCGGCCGCCGCGACGGCCTGCCCGGCGTGCTGCTGGGCACCGCTGGCGGCCTCGTCGCCTGGCTGGCCGCCAGTGCCGTGCTGGCGGCCATCGACTTCACCCGGGTGAGCGGCACGCTGACCACCCTGGTGGCCATCGCGCTGTTCATCGGCCTCTACCGGGGCATCCCCGAGCGTCCCGCCACCGGCCGGCGCGCCTTCTCGTGGGCGGCGCTGGCGTTTCGCGCCGGGCTCGCCGCCGCCATCATCTTCCTCATCACCGGCCTGGCGCACGTGCTGCCGGCGGCCTGGGCCGGGCTGCTCTCGGCCTTCCCGGTGACCATGTTCCCGTTCCTGGTGATCCTGCACCTGACCCACGGCGCCGGCCCCACCGCCACGGTCATCAAGCACTACCCGGCGGGCCTGGGCTCGCTGCTCAGCTATGCGCTGTGCGTGTCGCTGACCTACGACGACTGGGGGCTCGCCGCCGGCACCCTGGCCGGCTTCGCCGCGGCCACCCTGTGGCTGCTGGTCTGGACGCGCCTGCAGGCGCTGCATCGGCGCCGGCAGCTGGGCGAGGCGGCTTGACCGCACCCGCCGCGGGATGGATGCTGAGCCGTCGACAAGGAGTTCGCCATGTTTACCCAGACCCTGACGCCGACCTTCAGCGACACCGATGCGCTCGGCCATATCAACAACACCCGGATTCCGGTGTGGTTCGAGCTGGGCCGCAACGACGTCTGCCGCCTGTTCACCCCGGACCTGGACCCGCGCCACTGGGTGCTGATCCTGGCCCGCATGGAGATCGAGTACCGCGCCGAGCTGTTCTTCAATGCGCCGATCGAGATGCGCACCGGCATCGCGCGCATCGGCACCAGCTCGTTCACCGTCGAGCAGACGCTGCACCAGCATGGCCGCCTCGGGGCCGAGGGGCGCACGGTGATGATCCATTTCGACCACGCCGCCAAGCAGGCCCGGCCGATTCCCGAGGCGATCCGCGAGGCCCTGGAGGCCCACCGCATCACCGCCGCCGAGGCGGCCACGTGACCCCGGCCATCCGCCGGCTCGAGCAGGCCGGGGTCGCCTTCGCGGTGCACGAGTACGCCCACGATCCCGCGACACCGGCCTACGGCCAGGAGGCCGCCGAGGCGCTGGGCCTGTCGCCCGACACGGTCTTCAAGACCCTGCTCGCCCGGCTCGACGGGCAGCGCCTGGCGGTGGCGATCGTGCCGGTCTCCGCCAGCCTGGACCTCAAGGCGCTGGCGCGGGCCGCCGGAGCCAAGAAGGCCGCCATGGCCGAGGTCGCCGACGCCCAGCGCGCCACCGGCTACGTGGTCGGCGGCATCAGCCCGCTGGGCCAGAAGCAGCGCCTGGCGACCTTCCTCGATGCCAGCGCCGAGACCCTGGGCCGCCTCCACGTCAGCGGCGGGCGCCGGGGCCTGGAGATCGCCCTGGCCCCCGCCGACCTGCAGCGCCTCACCGGGGCACGCCTGGTCACCATCGCGCGTCGCTGAGCCGCACCCCGACCGGGAGCTTTCCCATGGCAATCCGTTACGACCTGTGGCTCTTCCCCGACGACGTCGAGCGCCACCGTCGGGTGGAGGGCGAGCTCGAGCGCTACTTCCTCGAGCGCTTCGCCGACTATCCGCACATCCGCTTGTTCGACGCCGACCCCTACGATTATGATGCGCCGTTCAATCGCCTTTACGATGCCCTGATCGCCCGCGCCACCGACTATTGCGCACGGGAGTGGGCCTACACGCCGACCCCCGCGCAGCTCAACCAGGCCTTCTTTCGCGCGGTGGCGCGCTCGACCAAATTCCTGCGGAACCCCAGTGATGCTGATCCGAACCGACGTCCCCCCCGATGAGCGGCAACTGGCGATCATCGCCGAGCAACTCGGCCGCGCCCCGCGCGGCATCCAGGCCGTCACCGCCACCGATGGCGAAGGCACCCCGCTGGTGCTGCGCATGGAGTCGATCGTCGACGACAAGCCCTTCCCCACCCTCTACTGGCTGTGCTCCGAGCGCCTCAAGATCGAGCTGTCGCGGATCGAGGCGGCCGGGGTGATCAAGCAGCTCGAGGCGCGCCTGCAGGACGACGCCGAGTTCCTCGCCGCCTATCGCCGCAGTCACGAGGACTATGTCGCGCGGCGCTGGGCGAGCATGCACCCCGAGCACCGCCGCCTGGCCGCCGAGCGCGGCTACGAGACGCTCTTCCGCGAGCGCGGCATCGGCGGCATCGCCAACTGGAACCAGGTGCGCTGTCTGCATACCCAGTACGCCCATCATCTGGCCGGCGACAACGTGATCGGCCAGTGGCTCGACCGGGAGTACGGCGTGATCGACTGCCTGCCCTGACCCCGCCGCCTCAAGGAGTTCTGCATGCCCAACGTCTGTGTCTATCTGGGATCCCGCGAGGGCAAGGCCCCGCATTTTCGCGACGCCGCGATCGCGCTGGGCCGGGCGATCGCCGAGCGCGGCTGGGGGCTGGTCTACGGCGGCGCCCGGGTCGGCCTGATGGGGGCCGTCGCCGATGCCGCCCTGGCCGCCGGCGGCCGGGTCATCGGCGTGATTCCGCATCACCTGGTCGATCGCGAGATGGCCCACGAGGGGCTGAGCGAGCTGATCCGGGTCGACGACATGCACGAGCGCAAGGCCGCCATGGCCGCCCAGGCCGATGGCTTCGTCGCCCTGCCCGGCGGGATCGGCACCCTCGAGGAGCTGTTCGAGGCATGGACCTGGCAGTACCTGGGGCTGCACGACAAGCCGGTGGGCGTGCTCGACGTCGACGGCTTCTACCGGCCGCTGCTGCACTTCCTCGACCATGCCGTCGACTGCGGCTTCCTCAACGCCGAGACCCGTGCCCGTCTCGTCGCCGCCGAGACCCCACCGGCACTGCTCGACCGTCTGCTGCCTGCCGACGCCCGCCTGTCGTGACGACGGCCGCCTCGCTTGGGTAGAGTGGAACGTCCCCAACAGCGAGGAGAGACGCATGTTCGCCATCGCCATCGATGACCAGCAGGGGTTGAACTGGCAGGAACAGGAGGCACCGCCGCGGCCCGGCCCCGGAGACGTGCGGATTCAGGTGGCCTGGGCCGGCATGAATCGCGCCGACCTGATGCAGCGGGCGGGCCACTACCCGCCGCCGCCGGGCGTGACCGACACCCTCGGCCTGGAAATCAGCGGCACGGTGGTCGAGGCCGGCCCGCGCGTCGAACGGCTGCGCCCGGGCGACAAGGTCTGCGCCCTGCTGGCCGGCGGCGGCTACGCCGAGGAGGTGGTCGTCGACGCCGCCCAGGTGCTGCCGCTGCCCGCGGGCCTGGGGCTGCGGGAGGCCGCGGCCCTGCCCGAGGTCTTCGCCACGGCCTGGCTCAACCTGTTCATGGAGGGCGGGCTGCGCCACGTCGACGGCAGGCCCGAGCGGGTTCTGCTGCATGCCGGGGCCAGCGGCGTGGGGACCGCCGCGATCCAGCTCTGCAAGGCCTTCGACTACCCCTGCTTCGTGACGGTGGGCAGCGAGGCCAAGGTGGAGGCCTGCCGCCGCCTCGGTGCCGAGGCGGGCTGGAATCGCCACGACGGCAGCTTCGTCGACGCGGTCCGCGACTGGGGCGGTGCGGATGTCATCCTCGACCCGGTGGGGGCCGGCTACCTGGCGGACAATCAGCGCGTGCTGAACCAGGACGGCCGGCTGGTGCTGATCGGCCTGATGGGCGGGCGCACCGCCGAGCTGGACATGGGCCGCATGCTCATGAAACGCCAGCGCTTCATCGGTTCCACCCTGCGCAGCAAGTCGCCGCGCGCCAAGGGGGCCATTCTCGACAGCCTGCACACCCACGTCTGGCCGCGTCTGAGCCGTGGCGAGATACGCCCGCTGATCGACCGCGACTGGCCGATCCAGCAGGCGGAGGCCGCGATGGCCTATCTGGAAAGCAACGAAAGCACCGGCAAGGTGCTGCTGGCGGTCAGCGGCGAGGGCTAAGCTTTGTCTGAAAACTGGCTGTGCTCGATCATACTGCGTTAAAAATCAGCTCAAAATGCTCATTTACACCTCGTAAACTCCGCTTTTTCGCTGATTTTTGCCTTGCCTGATCTTCGCTCGCCGACTTTTCGGACAAACCTTGGTGCCCTGCCGGAATCGCCTCAGGGAGGCGCGTCGCGGCGCATCGTCTCGACCGCCTCCCGGGTGCGCAGGTAGGTCAGCTGCAGCAGGCGGGCATCCTCGCCGGCGCGGTGGCGCTGGATGCCACGCTCCCGGATCAGGGCTTCCTTGGTGCGCTTCCAGGCCGCCAGCTGCGCATCGCACAGCAGGGAGCGCAGCGCCTCGAGGCGAAAGCGGGGCAGCATCCCGGCGTGGTGGAACAGCAGCGACAGCCAGGTATTGTCGTAGCCCCAGCTGTCGCTGTAGGCGATGCCCGCCTCGCTCAGTTCGTCGTTGAGCCAGCGCGCCACTTCCTTCACCGGGTAGCCCTCGCGGGCCAGGCGATCGCGGCTGATGCCGTGCAGCAGCTCCGCCTTGGGATCCCAGTGCGTCCATTCCGCCTGCGGCTGGATCAGGAAGGCACAGACGCTGCCGTCGCCCCGGGCCAGGCCGATCTCGATGGGATAGCTGCCGCGGCCAAAGCCGGACGCTTCGATATCGAGGAGAATGGGCAGCGTCACATCAGCGGTCCTTTGTCATTGACGAACGATGCCCGGCCCGGAGTCGGGACGTTCCGGAGCGCGAGCAGACGAGCGCGCCGGTGACTGCCGCCCGGGGCGCAGTCACCGGCTCTCGCCAGCTATCTAGCCTAAGGGGTTGTGGCCTCGGGGGCGAGCCCCGGGAGCCGAATTCCCGTCAGTGGGTCAGCGCACCGGGCTCGGCGTGAGTCTCGCCGAGCTGGTGGCGCTCGGCCAGCGCCTGCCACTGGGCGGCCCGCCGCGGGTCCACGGACAGGCCCAGCTCGCCACGCCGATAGGCCTCCGCCAGGCGCCGGGCCGCCGGGGCATAACCGGCCTCGCCGGCACGGGCATACCAGGTCACGGCATGGTCGTCGCGGCGCGGATACTGCGCGCAGCCATGCTCGTAGATGGAGGCCGCCTGGTACTGGGCCTGGACATCGCCGGTCTGGGCGGCCTGCAACACGTAACGGGCGCCCTTGGCCTTGTCCTGGGGGGAGATGCCGCGCTGGAAGAGCATGTGCCCGTAGACGGAAAGCGCGGTGATGTGACCGGCCTCGGCACAACGCTGGAACAGGCGCATCGTCAGACGCTGGGTACGCGGCGAACGCGGCAGCCAGCGAGTATGGAAGAGTTGTTCGGCCAGCCGAAATTCGAGCCGGGTGAACAGGGAAGATGCCTGCGGCATGGCGATAGACCTTGATCGAGTTTGCCTTGGGTGACGACGCCGACCTTGCTCCACCCCTGAGCCCAGTCCACGCCTCATCTCCTGACTGCCAACCGTCCGGACCTCCGCCGGAGCGACGGGGCGCAAGCATACGCCCACCTCAGGCCCGACTCAACCCCCGTTTGCCGCCCTTTTCGCCCCCCGTTACCATGCGTTTTTCCCCACTTCACGGAGTCCTCATATGGAGTACCGTCCGCTAGGCAACACGGGCCTCGATGTCAGCCGTCTGTGCCTGGGCACGATGACGTTCGGCGAGCAGAACAGCGAGGCCGACGCCCACCAGCAGCTCGACCGCGCCGTCGCGTTCGGCATCAACTTCATCGACACGGCCGAGATGTACCCGGTGCCGCCCCGGGCCGAGACCCAGGGACTCACCGAGGCCTACATCGGCACCTGGCTCAAGGCCCGCGGCAAGCGCGATGACGTGCTCCTTGCCACCAAGGCCGCCGGCCCGCGTCTCGCGCATATCCGCGGCGGCCCGCGCTTCACCCGCGAGCACCTGCACGCCGCGGTCGACGACAGCCTGGCCCGGCTGCAGACCGACTATGTCGACCTCTACCAGCTGCACTGGCCGGACCGCAGCACCAACACCTTCGGCAAGCTCGGCTACACACCCGACCCCGACGAGGACGTCACGCCGCTGGAGGAGACCCTGGCCGCGCTCAAGGAGCTGGTGGACGCCGGCAAGATCCGCGCCATCGGGCTGTCCAACGAGACGCCCTGGGGCGTGATGCGCTGTCTGCAGCTGGCCGAGACGCAGGGCCTGCCGCGAGTCGCCAGCATCCAGAACCCCTACAGTCTGCTCAACCGCAGCTTCGAGGTGGGGCTGGCGGAGATCGCCCACCGCGAGAACGTCGGTCTGCTGGCCTACTCGCCGCTGGCCTTCGGTGTGCTGTCGGGCAAGTATCTCGACGGCGCCCGCCCGCCGCAGGGCCGGTTGACCCTGTTCGAGCGCTTCCAGCGCTACACGTCCGATGTCGCCGAGGAGGCGACCCGCGCCTACGTCGACATTGCACGTCGCCACGGCCTTGATCCAGCGCAGATGGCGCTGGCCTTCGTCAACTCGCGCCCCTTCCTGACCAGCAACATCATCGGCGCCACGACCCTGGAACAGCTCGAGAGCAATCTGGCGAGCGAGTCCCTGTCGCTCGACAGTGCCGTGCTCGAGGAGATCGAGGCCGTCCACCGGCGGATCTCCAACCCCTGCCCGTGAGGCTATGAGGCCGATAGCGGGGGCCGTATCGGCCCCCGCCGCCACGCTTGGTATACTCGCCGACCTGAACCCGCGCCGCTTCAGGAGCCCCGCATGCTGAGCGTGATTTCTCCGGCCAAGACGCTGGATTTCGACACCCCGCCGACCACGGCGCACTACACCCAGCCGGACTATCTGGAACACAGCCAGACGCTGATCGATATCCTGCGCGAGTACTCGCCGCAGCAGCTGGCCGAACTCATGGGCATCAGCGACAAGCTGGCCGGTCTCAACGCCGCCCGCTATGGCGAGTGGCAACCGCCCTTCACGCCCGACAACGCCAAGCCTGCCGCCCAGGCCTTCCAGGGCGATGTGTATGTGGGGCTGGATGCGCCCGGCTTCAGCGAGGCCGACAATGCCTTCGCCCAGGACCATCTGCGCATCCTCTCGGGGCTCTACGGCCTGCTGCGTCCGCTGGACCTGATCCAGCCCTATCGCCTGGAGATGGGGACGCGCCTGTCCAATCCGGCCGGCAAGGACCTCTACGCCTTCTGGAAGGCGCGCCTGACCGCGGATCTGGACGCGGCCGTGGCCGCCAGCGGCACGCCGGTGCTGGTCAACCTCGCCTCCAACGAGTACTTCAAGGCCATCGATACCCGACGGCTTGCGGCCCGGGTCATCTCGCCGGTGTTCAAGGACGCCAAGAACGGCCAGTACAAGATCATCAGCTTCTACGCCAAGAAGGCCCGCGGGCTGATGAGCGCCTGGCTGATTCGGGAGCGCATCGACGACCCCGAGGCGCTGAAGGCCTTCGACGTGGCGGGCTACCATTATTCGGCGGAGCAGTCGAAGGAAAACGCGCCGGTCTTCGTGCGCGAGGAACAGGCGCGCGCCTGACCGGCCATCGGCGGCCAGAGCCGCCGATTTTCCGCACTGCGGTTCACGCCATGTTCAGTCAGAGCCGGTAGAATGGGTAGGCTGTTTCACCCTTCTGGAGACTGTCCATGCGTAACCTGTTCGTCATGCTGCTGGTCGGCCTGCTCGGCTTCGGACTGGCGGTTGATCACGCCGAGGCGCGCCGCCTGGGAGGCGGCAAGAGCATCGGCTCCTATTCCCGCTCCACCAGCAGCCACAGCACTACCACCCAGCGCAGCACCGGCACCACTCACAGCAAGCCGTCCAAGGGGCTGTCGCGCTTTGCCGGCCCGCTGGCCGGCATGCTCGCCGGCGGCCTGCTGGCCTCGCTGTTCTTCGGCGGCGCCTTCGATGGCTTCCGCTTCATGGATATCCTGCTGATCGCGCTGATCGCCTGGCTGGCCTTCCGCTTCCTGCGGGCACGCCGGGCCGCGACCGCCAGTGGCCCGCATCATCAGGCCCGCAACACCCACACGTTCGGCAATGGCAATGACGATAGCGCGCCCGGCCCCTTCGGCACTGCCGGCGGCGTCGGTGGTGGCGCGGCGAGCACGCCGAGCTGGTTCAACAAGGAGCGTTTTCTCAACGAGGCCAAGCAGCACTTCATGGAGCTGCAGCGGGCCTGGGACAACAACGACCTGCCCAAGATCCAGGACTATGTGACGCCCTCGCTCTACAATCTGCTGCGTGAACAGCGCGCCAACGAACCGGCAAACAACCGCACCGAGATCGTGCGTTTGTTCGTCGAACTCGGCGATGTGCGCGAGCACGGCACGCAGGCCGAAGCCTCGGTGATCTTCCACGGCATCATGGACGAGAACGGGGAACACAACGAGTTCAACGAGACCTGGCACCTGGTCCGGGAGCTGCGCGACGGTGCCCCCTGGCACATCCAGGGCATCGAGCAGAACCCGAGCTGACCGCCCATCCTGCCAAACGCAAAAAGCCAGCCGATGTCGGCTGGCTTTTTTGATGGGCGGAAGCCCCGGCGTTGAGGCGTGGCTTCAGTTCTGGGCGTCCTCCGCCGCATTCTGAACATCCTCGCCCATTTCCTCGACGCTGTCGCCGGCGTTCTCCGCCGCCTGGTCGACGTTCTCGCCGGCTTCCTCGGCAGGGCCGTCATCGTCACAGGCCGCCAGGCCGCCCAGCGTCAGGGCCATCAGCAGAACCAGTCCCGCCTTGCGCAGCTTGCTTGCGTGCATCTTCTCCTCCTGAGAAACGTGTCGGGTTTGCCCTGTCCACCTTAATCGGCTTATCCAAAAAACGCCAATATGCTGGGCGGTGGGGTCCGATCAACCGCATCTCGTTGCCGGGTGGCAGGATTGTCCGGATGGGCGGCATGTCGACGATGGGGGGCGCGTTCCGGCGGTGCGCGGAGGATGCGGCGCCCGCCGGCAGCCCGGCAGGGCTGCCGGGATCGGCCGAGGGGGAGCCGGCCACATTTCCCGGCCCCAAACGCAAAAACCCCG